>NZ_JAAKGN010000130.1:0-14612 GCF_011039295.1 Modestobacter sp. KNN46-3
CGCCACCGCCGCGGCCGTCGGCGGCGGGCGAGGAGAGCATGCACAGCAGCCGCCCGTCCTTGGCGGCGACCAGGAGGCCCTGGCCGTCCGTGCGGGCGCGGACCGCCGCCTCGACCGCACCGGCCACGTGCATGCCCGAGTCGATCGGCCGGTCGGTCCCGGCCACGGTGACCACGTGCGTCGCGGTGAGCGACAGGCCGAACGGCTCGGCCCGCTCGACCAGGGACCCGACGTCGGACCGGCCGCTGAACAGGTCGTCGACGAACTCCCGCCGGTAGGCCTCCTCCCGGCGCACCACCTCGTGCTGGGCGTCCAGGTGGCCGGTGGCCAGGGCGGCCAGCGCGGTGTCCGCGGCCCGCCAGACGACCTCGCCGATGCCCACCAGCTCCGCGGGCCGGACCGGCCGGGACCGCACCCGGCCCAGCAGGTCGGGCAGTTCTGGCCACAGTCGCCGGGACGCCGTCATGTAGAGGTCGACCAGCGCCGGCAACGACACCCCGGCCCGCGCGGCCTCCCCACCCAGCCGACGGCAGGACTCCTCCTCGGCGACGCCGAGCCGGCGCCCGGTGCGCGCCACGGCCAGCACCGCCGGCAGGTAGCCGTCCAGCAGCCCCACCGGCGCACCCTGCTCACCGGCCGCCGCCCGCGCGATCCGGGCCAGCGCCTCCTCCGGCGTCGCAGCTGCGTCCACCGGGCCAGTGTCGTGCCCCGCGCAGGTCAGCGGGGCGCCGGACGACCTCCGGCCGCCTCGATCGCCTGCCAGCGGGTCAGGTTGTAGCGCGCGTCGACCAGCGCGTCGTGCGTCCCCGCCGGCTTGGGCGGCAGGTCGGGCCGGCCGGCATCGTCCCAGCGCTGGCGCAGCTCACGGGTGAAGCGCGGGATCGGCCGCGGCAGCGCCGGCATCGCACCCCACAGCTGGGCCAGGGCCACGTGGTCGTAGGCGGCGAACCAGGCCCACAGCTCGATCTCCTCGCCGGGTGCGGTGAGGAAGGACAGCAGGTCCGCCCGGATCCGCTCCCGGCTGCGCCAGGCCTTGTCCGCCGGGGAGGGCAGCTGGTCCAGGACGTTGCGGCGCACCCACGGGATCGCCCTGTCCGGGTCGAACTCGGTGCTGACGGCGTAGAACTCCCGGCCGGTCTCGTCGACCACGCCGATCGACACCAGGTCGATCGTGGTGCCGTCCTCGATGAACTCGGTGTCGTAGAAGTACCGCCGCACGCTCACCGGCACACCGTAGGCGTCGGCCCGTCGACGTCGGCTCAGACCGGGGTGACCGGGGCCGCTGCGTCGTCCCCGGTCACCGCCGCGGCAGCGCGCTGCCGGCGGCGGTCCAGCCAGGTCATGACCGGCGTCGCGGCCATCCCGTGCACGACCACCGAGACCAGGACGACGAGGACGGTCACCCGCCACAGCTGCTCGGCGCCGGCGAACTCGGCCTGGCTCAGGCCGTAGGCGAGGTAGTAGAGCGACCCGATGCCACGGACCCCGAAGAAGGAGATGGCGCTGCGCTCCCGCAGGCCCGTGCGCCCGCGGAGCAGCCCCACCCAGCCTGCCAGCGGCCGGACCAGCAGCACCAGGACGACGGCCAGGCCCACCTCGGCTCCGCTCAGGTCGGCCAGCGCCCCCCGGGCGACTGCACCGCCCAGCAGGACCAGGACGACGATGGTCAGCAGGCGTTCCAGCTGCTCGACGTAGGTGTGCAGCACCTGGTGGTGGCCGTGCGCCCGCTCTGCGGCCCGGATGGTGCAGGCGCAGACGAACACGGCGACGAAGCCGTAGCCCTCGACGAGCTCGGCGATCCCGTAGGCGAGGAAGACGGTGGCGAGCGCGACGAACCCCTCGGCCCGTTCGACGAGCCGGGCCCGCTCCTGCCCGGCCGAGAAGAACATCGCGCGCAGCACCCAGCCCACCCCGATGCCCACGGCGACACCTGCGGCGATCCGCCAGCCGACGTCGAGCAGGAGCCACTGCCCCAGCCAGTTCGACGGCGCTGCACCCAGGGTGGCCATCGCGACCGCGGCGTAGGTGAAGGGGAAGGCCAGCCCGTCGTTGAGGCCGGCCTCCGACGTCAGCGCGAAGCGCGCCTCGTCCTCGCTCTCCGCCTCACCGGTCGGCTCGTCCACCTGGACCTCCGTGGCCAGCACCGGGTCGGTGGGGGCCAGGGCAGCGGCCAGCAGCACCGCAGCGGCCGCCCCCAGCCCCAGCAACCAGCCACCGAGCAGGGCCGTGGCCACGACGGTCAGCGGCATGGTGATGCCGAGCAGTCGCCAGGTGGTCGACCAGCGCTTCCAGCCCAGCGGTCGGTCCAGTGCCAGCCCGGCGCCCAGCAACGAGACGATCACGCCGGCCTCGGTCAGGTGGACGGCGATGCTCTCGTGCGCCAGCGGGTCTGGGGTGGGCAGTCCGTCGACGGTGGCGAAGGCAGCGATGCCGATGGTCACCACCACCATCGGCATCGAGATGGGCAGCCGGCGGAGCAGCCGGGGCAACAGGGCGGTCAGCAGGGCCGCGGCGCCGGCGACGAGGTAGGCCAGACCGGTGGGATCCATCCCCGATCAGCGGACGCTCGGGCGCCGTCGCGCCGGGGCTTCGTTCCGGGAGGGCATCTGTCAGGAGTGCCCGGGTCGACGTCCGGCCACACCACCGGCGCTGCGGAGCACTGACCCACAGCGTCTCGGCCGAGCGCCGGGCGGAGACTCAGCCGGCCAGCGAGCTGGGCAGCCGGTCGGCGGCCTCGTGCGGCGGGGGCTGCAGCCGGGCCACGGCCTCGGTCGCGGTGACGCCGGTGGTGTCCATCGACTTCTTCACCTTCGCCCCGTAGAGGTCGACGTACTCCTGGCCGGAGAGCTCCATGATCTCGTACATGATCTCGTCGGTGATCGACCGTTCGACGAAGCGATCCCCGGAGAGCCCGTCGTAGCGGGAGAAGTCCAGCGGCTTCCCGAACCGCACCACGACCCGCACCATGTGCTTGCTGAGCCGGCGGCCGAGCGCGCCCGGCAGCGGCACCGTCCGCGGCTCGTAGACCATCGCCACCGGGACGACGGGCGCGCCGGTCTCCAGGGTCATCCGGGCGATGCCGGTCTTCCCGCGGAACAGCCGGCCGTCGGGCGACCGGGTGCCCTCGGGGTAGATGCCCAGCAGCCGGCCCTGGGTGAGGATGCGGATGCCCGTGCGGATCGCGTCCTCGGCCGCGGAGGCGCTGGTGCGGTCGATCGGCACCTGGCCGCTGCCGCCGAAGAAGAGACGCTGGGCGGCTCCCTTGGGCCCGCTGCCGGTGAAGTACTCCGCCTTGGCCAGGAAGGTGACCCGCCGACGCAGCGACAGCGGCATGAAGATCCAGTCCGCCGCCGACAGGTGGTTGCTGGCGATGATCGCCGCACCGGTCGACGGAACGTGCTCCATGCCCTCGGCGCGGGGCCGGAACACGAGCCTGACGATCGGCCCGAGGGCCACGAACTTGAGGAACCAGTAGAACAACGCGCCTCCCTCAGCGACTGTCAGACTAAGGAGGGGCACAACACCCCGACAATCGCAGCCGACGCCGCACGGCCAGACCGCTCCGGAGGACCGATGCCGCAGGCCGCACCGCAGGCCGGGTCGCTGATGCCCGGCGCCGCCCCGTTCGACCTGCCGGGCGGGTCGGTCGGGGTGCTGCTGTGTCACGGGTTCACCAGCACCCCGCAGAGCCTGCGGGACTGGGGCGAGCACCTGGCCGCCGCCGGCCTCACCGTGCGCTGCCCGCTGCTGCCCGGCCACGGCACCCGCTGGCAGGACGCCAACGTCAGCACCGAGGAGGACTGGTACCGCGAGCTGTCCGCGGCGCTGGACGACCTGCGCGGCCGGTGCAGCTCGGTCGTGGTGGCCGGACTGTCGATGGGCGGCACCCTGGCACTGCGGCTGGCCCAGCGGCGTCCGGACGACGTCGCCGCCCTGGTGCTGGTCAACCCCTCGCTGCTCACCGAACGACGCGATGCCCGGCTGCTGCCGCTGCTGGCGCGGCTCACCCCGGCCTGGGCGCCGGTCGCCAACGACATCAAGAAGCCGGGGCCGGTGGAGCTGGCCTACCCGCGGCTGCCCACCCGGGCCGCGCTGGCACTCCGCCGGCTGTGGACCGCCGTGCGCGCCGACCTGGGCTCCGTACGAGCCCCGCTGCTGGTGTTCCGCAGCGTCACCGACCACGTCGTGGAGCCTGCCTCGACCCGGGTGCTGCTGGCCGGAATCGGCAGCACCGACAGCACCGAGGTGCTGCTGCACGAGAGCTACCACGTGGCCACCCTGGACAACGACGCACCGATGGTCTTCGCCCGCTCGGTGGAGTGGATCCGGGAGCGCGTCCCCGCGGCCCAGGTGAGCAGCTCATGACGCTCCCCCGCGGTCCGGGCCGCGGTCGCGGCCGCCGCGACAACGGGCTGGACGCCACGCTGTGGCACCCGTTGCGCGACGTCGACCCGCGGGTGGGCGAGCACCTGCTCGACCTGCTGGCCGCCGCCGGGATCGCCGCCTACCTCGAGCCGGCCACCGACGTGCAGCCCTACACCCGCAGCGTCTCCTTCCCCAGCCCGCCGTCGGACCGGTTGTTCGTCGACCGCGCCCAGCGGGCGGAGGCCGCCGCCGTCGTCGACAGGCACACCGACGAGCCGACCGCTCCGCGACCCGTGCCGCCGCGGTCGGACCGGGTCACCGACGAGGACGCCGAGTTCGCCCGGATCGTCGCCGCCTTCGAGGCCGAGCACGGCCGCAACGTGGTGGCCGCCGAACCGCGGGACGACCCGCCCCCGCCGCCGGCCGAGCGGTCGGTGCTGGACGCCTTCGACGACCACTACGAGCCGCCCCCTCCCCCGCCGTTGCCGGTGCTGGCACCGGCCTCCCTCTACGCGCTGCTGCTCATCGGCCTCGGCGCCGTGCTGCTCATCGCCCCGACCCGGGTCGGCCTGTCCATCGACCTCGGGCTGGTGCTCGGGGTGGCCGCGGTGGTGGGCGGCGTCAGCGTGCTGGTGTCCCGGATGCGGGACCGCGACTCGGACGACGGGGACAACGGCGCCGTCGTCTGAAGAAACACCCCGTGCCCCCCACCCCTCGCAGGCTCGGGGCGGGGCCCTGCACGGGGCCGGGTGACGTACGGGGGCGGCTAGCCTCCGCAGGATGAGCTCCTCGACGCACTCCGCCGTCGTCACCCTGACCGGTCACCTGATGGACACCGGCATCCTCGCCCGGGTGCTCGACGACGTGCTCGAGTACGGCGGGGACTACCGGATCGACAACCTGGACCTGGGCCGTCAGCACCAGGACGAGTCCCGGGCGCTGGTCGAGGTCAGCGCGAGCGAACCCGAACTGCTGGAGCGGATCCTGATGCGGGTGCAGGTGCACGGGGCCAACGCCGTCGACCCGGGGACGGCGACGACGCGGCCCGCACCCTCCGACGGCGTCTTCCCGGAGGACTTCTACTCGACCACCAACCTGGAGACCCTCGTCCGGCTGGACCGGGAGTGGCTGCGGGTGCAGCGCCCGGAGATGGACTGCGGCCTGGTGGTGACCGACGGTCCGGTCGTGCGCACCGTCCCGGTCAGCGACGTGCGGGCCGGGGACGCCGTGGTCTGCGGCGCCCACGGGGTGCGCGTGGAGCTCCCCCCGCAGGCGCCCCGCGGCGACGAGGACGACTTCGGCTTCATGTCCTCCTCGGTCTCCAGCGAGAAGCCCCAGGCCCTGCTGGTGCGCCAGATCGCCGAGCGGATGCGGGAGGTCAAGGCCGCCGGGAAGCGGGTGCTGTGGGTGGGCGGCCCGGCCGTGGTGCACACCGGTGCCGCACCGGCGATGGTCCGGCTGGTGCGGGCCGGCTACGTCGACGTCCTGTTCGCCGGCAACGCGCTCGCCACCCACGACATCGAGTCCGCGCTGTTCGGCACCTCGCTCGGGGTCGACCTGGCGAAGGGATCAGGGGTGCCGCACGGGCACGAGCACCACATCCGGGCGATCAACACCATCCGGGCGGCCGGGTCGATCGCCGCGGCGGTCGAGAACGGCGTCCTCACCGGCGGGGTGATGCACGCGCTGGTGCAGGCCGGCAAGCCGTTCGTGCTGGTCGGCTCGGTGCGCGACGACGGTCCGCTGCCCGACGTGATCACCGACGTGATCGACGGTCAGCGGGCGATGCGTGCCGAGCTGCCGGACGTCGGCTTCGCGATCATGGTGGCCACGATGCTGCACTCGATCGCCACCGGGAACATCCTCCCGGCCTCGGTGCCGCTGGTCTGCGTGGACATCAACCCGGCGACGGTGACCAAGCTGGCCGACCGGGGCAGCGCCCAGGCGATGGGCATCGTCACCGACATCGGCCTGTTCCTCGAGCAGTTGGCCCGCGAGCTCGCCCCGGAGTGAGCCGGGGCACCGCGCCGGTCGGCCCCTGCAGCGGGGTCCTCCCTCAGCCGTCGCCGTCGGCCACCGCACGGCGCACCAGGTCGGCGGCGCCGACCAGCCCGGCCTGCGCACCCAGCTCGGCGGCGACCACGCGCGGCCCGGGCCGGAACCCACGACCGGGCAGCGCCCGCTCCAGCCGTTCCCGGGCCGGCGCCAGCACCGTCTCGCCGAGCACGCTCACCCCGCCGCCGATCACCACCACGTCCGGGTCGAGGATCGCCGAGAGGTCGGCGATCCCCTGCCCCAGCCAGGTGCCGACCTCGCACAGCAGCTCGATGGCCAGCGGGTCGCCGTCGGCCGCGGCCCGGGCCACGACCTCCCCGGTGAGCCGCGCGGCGTTGCCGTCCACCCGGTCCAGCAGGTCGGCCGCGGCCGCCGGGGAGTGGTCGGCGACCTCGCGGGCGGTGTGGCCCAGCGCGTTCCCGCTGGCGTACTGCTCCCAGCACCCGCGGTTGCCGCAGGCACACAGCCGGCCGTCGGGCACCACGCGCATGTGTCCCCACTCGCCGGCCACGCCGTGCGAGCCCCGCTGCAGCCGGCCGTCGATGACGATGCCGCCGCCGATTCCGGTGCCCAGGGTGATCATCAGCATCAGGCTGCTGCCGCGGGCCGCGCCGTAGCGGTACTCCGCCCAGGCGGCCGCGTCGGCGTCGTTGCCCACCCAGAGCGGACGCTGCAGCCGGCCGACGAGGTCCTTGCGCAGCGCCTGGTGACGCCAGGCCAGGTGCGGGCTGAACAGCACGGTGTCACCGGTGCGGTCGAACCAGCCGGCCGCGCCGACGCCGACGCCGACCAGCGGGCCGCCGTGCCGCTGGGCGAGCTCGTCGACCACGGCCGAGATGGCGTCCTCGGTGGCGGTGACCGACTTGCCCGGGGTGGCCCGGCGGGCGGTGTCCAGGATGGTGCCGTCGGGGGCGACGACGCCGCCGGCGACCTTGGTGCCGCCGATGTCGATGCCCAGCGCAGGCAACTGGGCGGCCCGCTGGTCGGCGTCGGCGTCGGCGCGGCCGGCTGGTTCGACCGCACCGGTGACACCGTGCTGTTCAGCCCGCACCTGGCCTGGCGTCACCAGGCGCTGCGCAAGGACCTCGTCGGCCGGCTGCAGCGTCCGCTCTGGGTGGGCAACGACGCCGACGCGGCCGCCTGGGCGGAGTACCGCTACGGCGCGGCCCGCGGCAGCAGCCTGATGCTGATGATCACCCTGGGCACCGGAATCGGCGGCGGCATCGTCATCGACGGCCGGCTGCAGCGGGGCTCGCACGGCGTGGCCGGCGAGTGGGGACACATGCGCGTGGTGCCCGACGGCCGGCTGTGTGCCTGCGGCAACCGCGGGTGCTGGGAGCAGTACGCCAGCGGGAACGCGCTGGGCCACACCGCCCGCGAGGTCGCCGACCACTCCCCGGCGGCCGCGGCCGACCTGCTGGACCGGGTGGACGGCAACGCCGCGCGGCTCACCGGGGAGGTCGTGGCCCGGGCCGCGGCCGACGGCGACCCGCTGGCCATCGAGCTGCTGTGCGAGGTCGGCACCTGGCTGGGGCAGGGGATCGCCGACCTCTCGGCGATCCTCGACCCGGACGTGGTGGTGATCGGCGGCGGGGTGAGCGTGCTCGGCGAGACGGTGCTGGCGCCGGCCCGGGAACGGCTGGAGCGGGCGCTGCCCGGTGGTGGGTGCCGGCACCGGCCGCGCGTGGTGGCCGCCGGGCTGGGTGCGCAGGCCGGGCTGGTCGGCGCCGCCGACCTGGTGCGCCGTGCGGTGGCCGACGGCGACGGCTGAGGGAGGACCCCGCTGCAGGGGCCGACCGGCGCGGTGCCCCGGCTCACTCCGGGGCGAGCTCGCGGGCCAACTGCTCGAGGAACAGGCCGATGTCGGTGACGATGCCCATCGCCTGGGCGCTGCCCCGGTCGGCCAGCTTGGTCACCGTCGCCGGGTTGATGTCCACGCAGACCAGCGGCACCGAGGCCGGGAGGATGTTCCCGGTGGCGATCGAGTGCAGCATCGTGGCCACCATGATCGCGAAGCCGACGTCCGGCAGCTCGGCACGCATCGCCCGCTGACCGTCGATCACGTCGGTGATCACGTCGGGCAGCGGACCGTCGTCGCGCACCGAGCCGACCAGCACGAACGGCTTGCCGGCCTGCACCAGCGCGTGCATCACCCCGCCGGTGAGGACGCCGTTCTCGACCGCCGCGGCGATCGACCCGGCCGCCCGGATGGTGTTGATCGCCCGGATGTGGTGCTCGTGCCCGTGCGGCACCCCTGATCCCTTCGCCAGGTCGACCCCGAGCGAGGTGCCGAACAGCGCGGACTCGATGTCGTGGGTGGCGAGCGCGTTGCCGGCGAACAGGACGTCGACGTAGCCGGCCCGCACCAGCCGGACCATCGCCGGTGCGGCACCGGTGTGCACCACGGCCGGGCCGCCCACCCACAGCACCCGCTTCCCGGCGGCCTTGACCTCCCGCATCCGCTCGGCGATCTGGCGCACCAGCAGGGCCTGGGGCTTCTCGCTGGAGACCGAGGAGGACATGAAGCCGAAGTCGTCCTCGTCGCCGCGGGGCGCCTGCGGGGGGAGCTCCACGCGCACCCCGTGGGCGCCGCAGACCACGGCGTCCCCGGCCCGCACGTCGCTGACCGGGACGGTGCGCACGACCGGACCGTCGGTCACCACCAGGCCGCAGTCCATCTCCGGGCGCTGCACCCGCAGCCACTCCCGGTCCAGCCGGACGAGGGTCTCCAGGTTGGTGGTCGAGTAGAAGTCCTCCGGGAAGACGCCGTCGGAGGGTGCGGGCCGCGTCGTCGCCGTCCCCGGGTCGACGGCGTTGGCCCCGTGCACCTGCACCCGCATCAGGATCCGCTCCAGCAGTTCGGGTTCGCTCGCGCTGACCTCGACCAGCGCCCGGGACTCGTCCTGGTGCTGACGGCCCAGGTCCAGGTTGTCGATCCGGTAGTCCCCGCCGTACTCGAGCACGTCGTCGAGCACCCGGGCGAGGATGCCGGTGTCCATCAGGTGACCGGTCAGGGTGACGACGGCGGAGTGCGTCGAGGAGCTCATCCTGCGGAGGCTAGCCGCCCCCGTACGTCACCCGGCCCCGTGCAGGGCCCCGCCCCGAGCCTGCGAGGGGTGGGGGGCACGGGGTGTTTCTTCAGACGACGGCGCCGTTGTCCCCGTCGTCCGAGTCGCGGTCCCGCATCCGGGACACCAGCACGCTGACGCCGCCCACCACCGCGGCCACCCCGAGCACCAGCCCGAGGTCGATGGACAGGCCGACCCGGGTCGGGGCGATGAGCAGCACGGCGCCGAGGCCGATGAGCAGCAGCGCGTAGAGGGAGGCCGGTGCCAGCACCGGCAACGGCGGGGGAGGGGGCGGCTCGTAGTGGTCGTCGAAGGCGTCCAGCACCGACCGCTCGGCCGGCGGCGGGGGCGGGTCGTCCCGCGGTTCGGCGGCCACCACGTTGCGGCCGTGCTCGGCCTCGAAGGCGGCGACGATCCGGGCGAACTCGGCGTCCTCGTCGGTGACCCGGTCCGACCGCGGCGGCACGGGTCGCGGAGCGGTCGGCTCGTCGGTGTGCCTGTCGACGACGGCGGCGGCCTCCGCCCGCTGGGCGCGGTCGACGAACAACCGGTCCGACGGCGGGCTGGGGAAGGAGACGCTGCGGGTGTAGGGCTGCACGTCGGTGGCCGGCTCGAGGTAGGCGGCGATCCCGGCGGCGGCCAGCAGGTCGAGCAGGTGCTCGCCCACCCGCGGGTCGACGTCGCGCAACGGGTGCCACAGCGTGGCGTCCAGCCCGTTGTCGCGGCGGCCGCGACCGCGGCCCGGACCGCGGGGGAGCGTCATGAGCTGCTCACCTGGGCCGCGGGGACGCGCTCCCGGATCCACTCCACCGAGCGGGCGAAGACCATCGGTGCGTCGTTGTCCAGGGTGGCCACGTGGTAGCTCTCGTGCAGCAGCACCTCGGTGCTGTCGGTGCTGCCGATTCCGGCCAGCAGCACCCGGGTCGAGGCAGGCTCCACGACGTGGTCGGTGACGCTGCGGAACACCAGCAGCGGGGCTCGTACGGAGCCCAGGTCGGCGCGCACGGCGGTCCACAGCCGGCGGAGTGCCAGCGCGGCCCGGGTGGGCAGCCGCGGGTAGGCCAGCTCCACCGGCCCCGGCTTCTTGATGTCGTTGGCGACCGGCGCCCAGGCCGGGGTGAGCCGCGCCAGCAGCGGCAGCAGCCGGGCATCGCGTCGTTCGGTGAGCAGCGAGGGGTTGACCAGCACCAGGGCGGCGACGTCGTCCGGACGCCGCTGGGCCAGCCGCAGTGCCAGGGTGCCGCCCATCGACAGTCCGGCCACCACGACCGAGCTGCACCGGCCGCGCAGGTCGTCCAGCGCCGCGGACAGCTCGCGGTACCAGTCCTCCTCGGTGCTGACGTTGGCGTCCTGCCAGCGGGTGCCGTGGCCGGGCAGCAGCGGGCAGCGCACGGTGAGGCCGGCGGCGGCCAGGTGCTCGCCCCAGTCCCGCAGGCTCTGCGGGGTGCTGGTGAACCCGTGACACAGCAGCACCCCGACCGACCCGCCCGGCAGGTCGAACGGGGCGGCGCCGGGCATCAGCGACCCGGCCTGCGGTGCGGCCTGCGGCATCGGTCCTCCGGAGCGGTCTGGCCGTGCGGCGTCGGCTGCGATTGTCGGGGTGTTGTGCCCCTCCTTAGTCTGACAGTCGCTGAGGGAGGCGCGTTGTTCTACTGGTTCCTCAAGTTCGTGGCCCTCGGGCCGATCGTCAGGCTCGTGTTCCGGCCCCGCGCCGAGGGCATGGAGCACGTTCCGTCGACCGGTGCGGCGATCATCGCCAGCAACCACCTGTCGGCGGCGGACTGGATCTTCATGCCGCTGTCGCTGCGTCGGCGGGTCACCTTCCTGGCCAAGGCGGAGTACTTCACCGGCAGCGGGCCCAAGGGAGCCGCCCAGCGTCTCTTCTTCGGCGGCAGCGGCCAGGTGCCGATCGACCGCACCAGCGCCTCCGCGGCCGAGGACGCGATCCGCACGGGCATCCGCATCCTCACCCAGGGCCGGCTGCTGGGCATCTACCCCGAGGGCACCCGGTCGCCCGACGGCCGGCTGTTCCGCGGGAAGACCGGCATCGCCCGGATGACCCTGGAGACCGGCGCGCCCGTCGTCCCGGTGGCGATGGTCTACGAGCCGCGGACGGTGCCGCTGCCGGGCGCGCTCGGCCGCCGGCTCAGCAAGCACATGGTGCGGGTCGTGGTGCGGTTCGGGAAGCCGCTGGACTTCTCCCGCTACGACGGGCTCTCCGGGGATCGCTTCGTCGAACGGTCGATCACCGACGAGATCATGTACGAGATCATGGAGCTCTCCGGCCAGGAGTACGTCGACCTCTACGGGGCGAAGGTGAAGAAGTCGATGGACACCACCGGCGTCACCGCGACCGAGGCCGTGGCCCGGCTGCAGCCCCCGCCGCACGAGGCCGCCGACCGGCTGCCCAGCTCGCTGGCCGGCTGAGTCTCCGCCCGGCGCTCGGCCGAGACGCTGTGGGTCAGTGCTCCGCAGCGCCGGTGGTGTGGCCGGACGTCGACCCGGGCACTCCTGACAGATGCCCTCCCGGAACGAAGCCCCGGCGCGACGGCGCCCGAGCGTCCGCTGATCGGGGATGGATCCCACCGGTCTGGCCTACCTCGTCGCCGGCGCCGCGGCCCTGCTGACCGCCCTGTTGCCCCGGCTGCTCCGCCGGCTGCCCATCTCGATGCCGATGGTGGTGGTGACCATCGGCATCGCTGCCTTCGCCACCGTCGACGGACTGCCCACCCCAGACCCGCTGGCGCACGAGAGCATCGCCGTCCACCTGACCGAGGCCGGCGTGATCGTCTCGTTGCTGGGCGCCGGGCTGGCACTGGACCGACCGCTGGGCTGGAAGCGCTGGTCGACCACCTGGCGACTGCTCGGCATCACCATGCCGCTGACCGTCGTGGCCACGGCCCTGCTCGGTGGCTGGTTGCTGGGGCTGGGGGCGGCCGCTGCGGTGCTGCTGGCCGCTGCCCTGGCCCCCACCGACCCGGTGCTGGCCACGGAGGTCCAGGTGGACGAGCCGACCGGTGAGGCGGAGAGCGAGGACGAGGCGCGCTTCGCGCTGACGTCGGAGGCCGGCCTCAACGACGGGCTGGCCTTCCCCTTCACCTACGCCGCGGTCGCGATGGCCACCCTGGGTGCAGCGCCGTCGAACTGGCTGGGGCAGTGGCTCCTGCTCGACGTCGGCTGGCGGATCGCCGCAGGTGTCGCCGTGGGCATCGGGGTGGGCTGGGTGCTGCGCGCGATGTTCTTCTCGGCCGGGCAGGAGCGGGCCCGGCTCGTCGAACGGGCCGAGGGGTTCGTCGCGCTCGCCACCGTCTTCCTCGCCTACGGGATCGCCGAGCTCGTCGAGGGCTACGGCTTCGTCGCCGTGTTCGTCTGCGCCTGCACCATCCGGGCCGCAGAGCGGGCGCACGGCCACCACCAGGTGCTGCACACCTACGTCGAGCAGCTGGAACGCCTGCTGACCATCGTCGTCCTGGTCCTGCTGGGCGGTGCAGTCGCCCGGGGGGCGCTGGCCGACCTGAGCGGAGCCGAGGTGGGCCTGGCCGTCGTCCTGGTGCTGCTGGTCCGGCCGCTGGCAGGCTGGGTGGGGCTGCTCCGCGGGCGCACGGGCCTGCGGGAGCGCAGCGCCATCTCCTTCTTCGGGGTCCGTGGCATCGGGTCGCTCTACTACCTCGCCTACGGCCTGAGCCAGGCCGAGTTCGCCGGCGCCGAGCAGCTGTGGCGGGTGACCGTCCTCGTCGTCCTGGTCTCGGTGGTCGTGCACGGGATGGCCGCGACGCCGGTCATGACCTGGCTGGACCGCCGCCGGCAGCGCGCTGCCGCGGCGGTGACCGGGGACGACGCAGCGGCCCCGGTCACCCCGGTCTGAGCCGACGTCGACGGGCCGACGCCTACGGTGTGCCGGTGAGCGTGCGGCGGTACTT
The DNA here is from genome assembly GCF_011039295.1 of Modestobacter sp. KNN46-3. Lineage (NCBI taxonomy): Bacteria > Bacillati > Actinomycetota > Actinomycetes > Geodermatophilales > Geodermatophilaceae > Modestobacter > Modestobacter sp. KNN46-3. Next base: position 13,409 of record NZ_JAAKGN010000130.1, read on the forward strand.
CTACGACACCGAGTTCATCGAGGACGGCACCACGATCGACCTGGTGTCGATCGGCGTGGTCGACGAGACCGGCCGGGAGTTCTACGCCGTCAGCACCGAGTTCGACCCGGACAGGGCGATCCCGTGGGTGCGCCGCAACGTCCTGGACCAGCTGCCCTCCCCGGCGGACAAGGCCTGGCGCAGCCGGGAGCGGATCCGGGCGGACCTGCTGTCCTTCCTCACCGCACCCGGCGAGGAGATCGAGCTGTGGGCCTGGTTCGCCGCCTACGACCACGTGGCCCTGGCCCAGCTGTGGGGTGCGATGCCGGCGCTGCCGCGGCCGATCCCGCGCTTCACCCGTGAGCTGCGCCAGCGCTGGGACGATGCCGGCCGGCCCGACCTGCCGCCCAAGCCGGCGGGGACGCACGACGCGCTGGTCGACGCGCGCTACAACCTGACCCGCTGGCAGGCGATCGAGGCGGCCGGAGGTCGTCCGGCGCCCCGCTGACCTGCGCGGGGCACGACACTGGCCCGGTGGACGCAGCTGCGACGCCGGAGGAGGCGCTGGCCCGGATCGCGCGGGCGGCGGCCGGTGAGCAGGGTGCGCCGGTGGGGCTGCTGGACGGCTACCTGCCGGCGGTGCTGGCCGTGGCGCGCACCGGGCGCCGGCTCGGCGTCGCCGAGGAGGAGTCCTGCCGTCGGCTGGGTGGGGAGGCCGCGCGGGCCGGGGTGTCGTTGCCGGCGCTGGTCGACCTCTACATGACGGCGTCCCGGCGACTGTGGCCAGAACTGCCCGACCTGCTGGGCCGGGTGCGGTCCCGGCCGGTCCGGCCCGCGGAGCTGGTGGGCATCGGCGAGGTCGTCTGGCGGGCCGCGGACACCGCGCTGGCCGCCCTGGCCACCGGCCACCTGGACGCCCAGCACGAGGTGGTGCGCCGGGAGGAGGCCTACCGGCGGGAGTTCGTCGACGACCTGTTCAGCGGCCGGTCCGACGTCGGGTCCCTGGTCGAGCGGGCCGAGCCGTTCGGCCTGTCGCTCACCGCGACGCACGTGGTCACCGTGGCCGGGACCGACCGGCCGATCGACTCGGGCATGCACGTGGCCGGTGCGGTCGAGGCGGCGGTCCGCGCCCGCACGGACGGCCAGGGCCTCCTGGTCGCCGCCAAGGACGGGCGGCTGCTGTGCATGCTCTCCTCGCCCGCCGCCGACGGCCGCGGCGGTGGCG
>NZ_JAAKGN010000131.1:0-14312 GCF_011039295.1 Modestobacter sp. KNN46-3
TCGCGGCGGCGACCTCACCCGGCTCGACCAGCCGGCCGACGGGCTCGGCGTCGGCCGGGACGGCGAAGCCCCAGTCCAGCAGCCGCCGGGCCTGCTCCAGCTCGTGCACCGGGCGTCGCTCGGCCTGCATGACGCTGACCACCAGGCGCCGGCCGTCGCGCTCGGCGGCCACCACGAAGGTGTGCCGGGCCGCGTCGGTGAACCCCGTCTTCCCGGCGAGGGTGCCCGGGTAGCTGCTGAGCAGGGTGTTCTGGTTCTGGATCTGGTAGCCCTCGTAGGTCCCGACGGTCGGCATCTGTGCGGTGCGGGTCTGCAGCAGGTCCAGGCCGTACGGGTCGGTGACGAGCTGGCGCAGGATCAGCGCGAGGTCGTAGGGCGAGGACGACTGCCCGGCCACGTCGAGCCCGGAGGGCGTGCCGGCCACGGTGTCGTGGGCGCCGAGGTGGGCCGCCGTCTCGTTCATCGCGGCCAGGGTCGCCCCCACCCCGCCGGCGGCCCGGGCGAGGGCGTTGGCCACGTCGTTGCCCGACTGCATGACCAGGGCGCGGAAGAGCAGGTCGACCGGGTACTGGCCGCCGCGCACCAGACCCACCCGGCTGCCCTCGATCGCCTCGTCCTCGACGGTGCCCTCGACGACCAGCGCGGGGTCCAGGACGGGCACCAGGGTGAGCAACGTCAGGGCCTTCAGGGTGCTGGCCGGGTAGTACCGGCCGTGTGGGTCCCGCGCGCCCAGCACCGCACCGGTGCCGGCGTCGGCGACCAGCCAGCCGCGGGCGTCGATGCCCTCGGGGAGGGGCGGTGCACCGGCGACCGTCACCAGGCCGCGGGTGTCCAGGCGCTCGCCGCCGACGGTGCTGCCGTCGGGGGCGCTGCCCTGCGGCGGCCCGTCCGGGTGCGGGCTGGTCGGGGTCGGCGCCGAGGGGTCGACGGTGGGCCGGGAGCTCTCGGCCAGGGCCGGGCCGGTGGGGGCCAGCAGGAGCCCGATCACCCACAGCCCGGCCACGAGCAGCACGGCGGTCAGCCGGCGCAGCGGCAGGGGTCGGCGCATGCCCGACGCTAACCCGCGGTGGCCTGCCCGATCGAATAGCGGCGGTCGACGGTGTGCCGGAGGTCTCCCGGAGGGCCCGTCGTGTGTGCCGGGTGTTGCCCCTTGGCAACGATCGGGTCTCTATCCGTTCGCCTGGGGGTCTCCGGCGCCCGAGCCGCGGTTAGCGTGCGCACGTCGCCGTCGGAAGCGCCTCGTACCCGTGAGCCGGTACGTGTGAGCCGGACGGCGGAGCAGGCCTGGTACACACCGCACCGGGGCTCCGTCCGACCACTGGTCGGAGGAGCCCTCTCAGAGAGGAGACCGTCTTGCGCCGAGTGCGTGGGATGAAGGCCGCAGCTCTGCTGCTGGCCGGCAGCATGGCCCTGGCGGCCTGCGCGAGTGACGAGACCGACACCGGTTCCGGCGACGGCGGCGGCGGCGGCAGCGCCTCCGGCGAGGAGCTGATGGTCGGGCTCGCCTACGACACCGGCGGTCGCGGCGACAAGTCGTTCAACGACTCGGCCTACGCCGGGGTCGAGGCCGCCATCGAGGAGATGGGCGGCGAGGTCCAGGAGCTCTCGCCCAACGACGACGGTTCCGACCGCGCCGAGCTGCTCACCCAGCTGGCCGAGCAGGGCTACGACCCGGTGATCGGGGTGGGCTTCGCCTACGGCGAGATCATCGGCGACATCGCCGCCGAGTACCCCGAGACCACCTTCGCCGTCGTCGACTCGTCGGTGGCCGAGATGGGGGCCGACAACCTGACCGGCCTGCTCTTCGCCGAGGAGGAGGGGTCCTTCCTCGCCGGTGCGGCCGCCGCGCTGAAGTCCGAGACCGGCCACATCGGCTTCGTCGGCGGCGTGGAGAACCCGCTGATCCAGAAGTTCGAGGCCGGCTACGTCGCAGGTGCCCAGGCGGTCAAGCCGGACATCATCATCGACACCCAGTACATCTCCCCGGCCGGTGACTTCTCCGGCTTCGGCGACCCGGCCCGCGGGCAGATCGTCGCCCAGGGCATGTTCGACGCCGGCGCCGACATCGTCTACCACGCGGCCGGCGGCTCCGGTCAGGGCGTCTTCGAGGCGGCTGCCGCCTCCGGCGGTCGAGCGATCGGCGTCGACTCCGACCAGTACGAGACGGTCGGTGACCCGGCCCTGCAGGCGGTGATCATGACGTCGATGCTGAAGCGGGTCGACAACGCGGTGGAGTCGTTCATCACCGACTACTCCGAGGGCGCGGTCGAGGGCGGCCAGGACATCATCAACGACCTGTCGACCGACGGCGTGGGCCTGTCCACCTCCGGTGGGCAGATCGACGACATCCAGACCCAGATCGACGAGTACCGCCAGCAGATCATCGACGGCGAGATCGAGGTCCCGACGATCCCGTGACGCGCTCGTCCTGAGCAGCACGGACGCGGCGGGCCCGGGGGCGGTACACGCCCCCGGGCCCGCCGTTTTCCGTGTGTACCGTCTCCGCGTCGGACCGGACGTCGTCCGACGTGCTCACGACCGGAAGACCTCCGGTCACCAGCCCCGGTCCTGCGCCCACCTGGAGACCCCGTTGAACGAGTCGGCACCACTGGCGGTCGAGCTGCGCGGCATCACCAAGCGCTTCCCCGGCGTCGTGGCCAACAAGGACATCGAACTGCGCGTCCAGCGCGGTGAGGTGCACGCCATCGTGGGCGAGAACGGCGCGGGCAAGTCGACGCTGATGAAGACGCTGTACGGCATGCACCGCCCCGACGAGGGGCAGATCCTGCTCGACGGGGAGCCGGTGACCTTCCGGAGCCCGGCGGACGCGATCGCCGCGGGCATCGGGATGGTCCACCAGCACTTCATGCTGGCCGACAACTTCACCGTGCTGGAGAACGTCGTGCTCGGCAGCGAGCCGACCAAGGGCGGCCGGCTGGACCGCAGCGCGGCCCGCCGCCGGATCCAGGAGATCTCCGACAGCTACGCGCTGGGCCTGGACCCCGACACCCTGGTCGAGGACCTCGGCGTCGGCGACCGGCAGCGTGTGGAGATCGCGAAGGTGCTCTACCGGGGCGCCACCACCCTGATCCTCGACGAGCCGACCGCCGTCCTGGTCCCGCAGGAGGTCGACGAGCTGTTCGGCAACCTCGCCGAGCTCAAGCGCGAGGGCCTCACCGTCATCTTCATCTCGCACAAGCTGGACGAGGTGCGCAAGGTCGCCGACTCGATCACCGTCATCCGCCGGGGCACGACCGTCGGCACCGCCGACCCGCGGACGACGTCGGCCAAGGAGCTGGCGGAGATGATGGTCGGTGCCGAGCTGCCCGTCGTGGCGAAGCGCGAGTCCACGGTGCGGGACGTCCCCGTGCTCCGGATGCGCGGGGTCACCGTCACCGCGGTGGCCGGTGGCCGGGCGGTCGTCGACGACGTCTCCCTCACCGTCCGTGAGGGGGAGGTCGTCGGCATCGCCGGGGTCGAGGGCAACGGCCAGGCGGAGCTCGTCGACGCGATCATGGGCCTGCGGCCGCTGGCCGCCGGTGAGCTCCGCCTCGGCGACGAGGACGTCGCGCACTGGAACACCCGCCGGCGCCGCGAGGGCGGCATCGGCTTCGTGCCCGAGGACCGGCACCGGCAGGGGATGCTGCTGGACGCGCCGCTGTGGGAGAACCGGATCCTCGGGCACCAGACCCGGCCGCCGGCGGTCAAGGGCGCGTTCATCGACCGGCGGGCCGCCCGGGCGGACACCGCCCGGATCATGCAGGAGTACGACGTCCGGGCACCCGGGCCGGACACCGCGGCGATCGCGCTGTCCGGGGGGAACCAGCAGAAGCTGATCGTCGGGCGGGAGATGAGCGCACACCCGCGGCTGCTGGTCGCCGCCCACCCGACCCGCGGAGTCGACGTCGGCGCCCAGTCGGGGATCTGGGAACTGCTCAAGGACGCGAGAGCGGAGGGGATGGGGATCCTGCTGGTCTCGGCCGACCTGGACGAGCTGATCAGCTTGTCCGACACGCTGCACGTGATGCTCCGCGGGGCGCTGGTCGCGACGCTGGACCCCAGGGAGGTCACCCCGGAGGAGCTCGGTGGGCACATGACCGGCGCTGCGCGCGGCGACGACTCGGCCGGTGCTGCGTGACCGCCCTCCGCCGGCTGGGCCTGTCGCTGATGGCCCCCGCCATCGCCCTGGTCGTGGCGCTCGCCCTGTCCGCGGCCGTCATCGCACTCATCGGCCAGAACCCGGCCACCGCAGTACAGGTGATGTTCGACTTCGGCGACTCGCCCGCCCAGCAGACCCAGGCGATCGTGGTCGTGCTCAACCGGGCGGTGCCGCTGTTCCTGGCCGGGCTGGCGGTGTCGGTGGCCTTCCGGATGGGGCTGTTCAACATCGGCGTCGAGGGCCAGTACCGGATCGCGACGGTGCTGGCCGCCGGCGCCGGTGCGGCGGTGGTCCTGCCCGGCCCGCTGCACCTGCTGTTCATCGTCGTCGTCGCCATGGCGGTCGGGGCGTTCTGGGCCGGCATCGTCGCCGTGCTGAAGGTGACCCGGGGCGTGAGCGAGGTGATCAGCTCGATCATGCTCAACTTCATCGCCCTGGGGTTGGCGTCCTACCTGCTCACCGGGCCGCTGCGGGGGTCGCCCGAGGGCGCCTCGATCATCACCACCAGCCCGATCCCCGAGTCCGGCTGGTTCCCCGGGCTCAACGGCGTGCTCACCGGGCTGGGCCTGGCCGAGCCGCGCTCGGAGCTCTACGGGTTCCTGGTCGTGGCCGTGGTGGTCGGCATCGTCGTGGCCGTGCTGATCAAGCGCACCCGGTTCGGCTTCGACCTGCGGGCCACCGGGATGTCGGCGTCCGCGGCGACCGCCAGCGGCGTGGACGCCCGCGGGATGGTGCTCAAGGCGATGCTGATCTCCGGCGCCATCGCCGGCCTGATCGGCATGCCCGACCTGCTCGGCGACGCGCGCAGCTACAACACCGAGTTCACCGCCGGCCTGGGCTTCCTGGGCATCGCCGTGGCGCTGCTGGGCCGGAACTCCCCGCTGGGGATCGCGTTCGGCGCGCTGCTGTTCGCCTTCCTGGACCGGGCCGCGATCCCGCTGCAGTTCGCCGACATCCCGGCCTCCGTCGTCACGATCATCCAGGGCACGATCGTGCTCGCCGTCGTCATCGCCAACGAGATCGCCCGTCGGGTGACCCGGCAGCAGGCCGAGCGAGGCAGCGCCGTCGCACCGCCCACCTCCGGGGACGGCAGCACCGGTGACGGGCAGGGGCCCGGCGACGGGCCGCCACCGGACGTCGGCCCCACGACCGGCACGGGGACCGGCGTCGGGGTCCGCAACGCGGCCGGTGACGCCGGCCGCACCGACAGCCGTCAGGGAGCAGGAGCATGAGCACCGCGACCGCCGTACCCGGTGCCGGCACCGGCCGTGGCCCGTTGGCCGAGCTCTTCCTCGGCGGTGGCCGGGCGAGGAGGGTGACCTGGCTGCTGGTCGGGCTGCTGGTGCTGTTCTCCGCCGTCCGGGTGATCTCCGGGCAGCAGGCGCTGACGTCGTCGTCGACCTTCGGCGCCGCACTGCTGCTCGCCGTGCCGCTCCTCCTGGTCGCTCTCGGCGGCCTGTTCGCCGAGCGCGCGGGCGTGGTGAACATCGGGCTCGAGGGCATGATGATCCTGGGCACCTGGGGAGCCGGCTGGGCCGGCTACCAGTGGGGCTGGGTCGGTGCCCTGGCCGGTGGCGCGCTCTTCGGGGCGCTCGGCGGCCTGCTGCACGCCATCGCCACCGTCACCTTCGGCGTCGACCACGTCGTCTCCGGTGTGGCCATCAACATCCTGGCCGCCGGCGTCGTCCGCTTCCTCTCCGAGCTCCTCTACACCGACAACGCCGCGGGCGGTGGGGTCACCCAGTCACCGACGCTGTCCAGCCGCCCACCGAGCTTCTCGCTGCCGGTGCTCTCCTCCGGCCCCGACCTGCTCGGTGACCTGGAGTCCCAGGGCTGGTTCCTGATCAGCGACCTGGCCGGGCTGCTCCGCGGCGTCAGCAGCGGTGTCGGCGTGCTGACCGTGCTGGCCGTCCTGATGGTCCCGGCGGCCTACCTGGTGCTCTGGCGGACGGCGTTCGGCCTGCGGCTGCGGTCCTGCGGGGAGAACCCGGCGGCCGCGGACTCCCTCGGCGTCCCGGTCTACCGGCTCAAGTACATCGCGGTGATCATCTCGGGCATGCTCGCCGGCCTGGGCGGTGTCTTCCTGGTCTTCATCGCCAACATCTACCGGGAGGGGCAGACCAACGGGCGCGGGTTCATCGGTCTGGCCGCGCTGATCTTCGGGAACTGGCGGCCGGGTGGCCTGGCCGCCGGTGCCGGCCTGTTCGGCTTCGCCGATGCGCTCCAGCTGCGCAGCCAGACCGCGGTGGTGGCACTGCTGCTGCTGGTGGCGTTCCTGCTCGCTGCGGTGGCCGTCTGGCAGGTCGTCCGTGGCAAGCGGACCCAGGCCGTCATCGCGGCCGCCTTCGCGGCCGCGGCGCTGGCCGCCTTCTGGACCACCGACGAGCTGCCCGACGGGATCGTCTCCTTCACCCCGCACCTGACCACGCTGCTGGTCCTGTCGCTGGCCTCGCAACGGCTGCGGCCGCCGAAGGCCGACGGGCTGGTCTACCGACGAGGAGAGCACTAGTGCCCGAGATCGACTGGGACGCCCTGCGGAGCGCCGCCCGGGAGGCGATGAGCCACGCCTACGCCCCCTACTCACGGTTCCCGGTGGGGGTGGCCGGCCTGGTCGACGACGGCCGGGTGGTCACCGGGTGCAACGTGGAGAACGCCTCCTACGGGCTCGGGCTCTGCGCCGAGTGCGGGATGGTCAGCGACCTGGCCCGCTCCGGCGGTGGCCGGCTGGTCGCGGTGGCCTGCGTGGGCGGGGACGGGCAGCCACTGATGCCGTGCGGCCGTTGCCGGCAACTGCTCTGGGAGCACGGGGGAGCCGAGATGATGATCGAGACGGTGTCGCTGGGGATCGTGCCGATGCGCGAGGTCCTGCCCGACGCGTTCGGCCCCGACGACCTGGTCAAGGCGGCGTCCCGATGACGCAGCCGTTCGACGCCATCGACGTCATCCGGGCCAAGCGCGACGGCCGGCCGCTGACCCCGGAGCAGATCCGCTGGGTGGTCGGCGCCTACACCGACCGGGTCGTGCCCGACGAGCAGATGAGCGCACTGCTCATGGCGGTCTTCTTCCGCGGGATGTCCGGCGACGAGCTCGCGGCCTGGACCCAGGCGATGATCGACTCCGGCGTCCGCAAGGACCTCTCCTCGCTGGGCCGCCCGACCGCCGACAAGCACTCCACCGGCGGAGTGGGCGACAAGATCACCCTGCCGCTGGCCCCGCTGGTCGCCGCCTGCGGGGTCGCCGTCCCGCAGCTCTCCGGCCGCGGGCTCGGGCACACCGGCGGCACCCTGGACAAGCTCGAGTCGATCCCCGGGTGGCGGGCCGACGTCCACGAGGAGGCGTACCTGGCGCAGCTCCGGGACGTCGGCGCGGTCATCTGCGCCGCGGGCTCGGACCTGGCGCCGGCGGACAAGGTGCTCTACGCCCTCCGGGACGTCACCGGCACCGTCGAGTCGATCCCGTTGATCGCCAGCTCGATCATGAGCAAGAAGATCGCCGAGGGCGCCGACGCGCTGGTGCTGGACGTGAAGACCGGGTCCGGTGCGTTCATGCGCGACCCGGCCGACGCCCGCACCCTGGCCCGCACGATGGTCGGGCTGGGCGAGGCGGCCGGGGTGCGCACGGTGGCCCTGGTGACCGCGATGGACCGGCCGCTGGGCAGGGCCGCCGGCAACGCGGTCGAGGTCGCCGAGTCGGTGGAGGTGCTGGCCGGGGGTGGGCCGGCCGACGTGGTCGAGCTGACCCTCGCCCTGGCGCGGGAGATGCTCGCCGGCGTGGGCCGGGACGACGTCGACCCCGCCGACGCCCTCGCCGACGGCCGGGCGATGGACGTGTGGCGCCGGATGATCACCGCCCAGGGCGGCGACCCGGACGCCGCGCTGCCGCAGCCGGCCGAGCGGCACGTGGTCACCGCGCCGGCCACCGGCACGCTGACCCGGCTGGACGCCTACGCCCTCGGGGTGGCTGCCTGGCGGCTCGGTGCCGGCCGGGCCCGCAAGGAGGACCCGGTGTCGGCCGCGGCCGGCGTCGTCTGGACCGCCGGGGTGGGGGAGCAGGTGACCGCCGGGCAGCCGCTCCTGGAGCTGCAGACCGACGACGCCGCCCGCATCCCTCGCGCCCTGGAGGCCCTGGAAGGCGCGATCGGCGTCGACACGGATCAGCAGCCGCTCCCGCTGGTCCTCGACCGCATCACCGCCTGACGGTCGTGATCATAGAGCTGGCGTCGCGACACACCGTCGTGCACCGGCGGGTCGTCACGCCGGCTCCATGATCGTCGGGGGAGGGGTGGCGCGGCAGCACAGCCGGGGAGAGGACACTGACCGCTCGTGCAGAAGGACCACCTCCTCCCCACCACTCGCGAGCTCGCGGCGGGACCCGAGAGGCGGCCGATGGAACTCGATCCGGATGCCGCGATCAGCATCCGCGGGCTGGTGAAGCGCTACGGCGACCGCAACGCCGTCGACGGCGTGGACCTGGACATCCGGCGCGGGGAGATCTTCGCCCTGCTCGGACCCAACGGTGCGGGGAAGACGACCACCGTCGAGGTGCTGGAGGGCTACCGCGCGCGCGACGGCGGCGACGTCCGGGTGCTCGGCGTGGACCCGGCGGCCGGTGGGCGACGCTGGAAGGCCGAGCTCGGCATCGTGCTGCAGTCCGGCGCGGGGGACAGCCAGCTGAGCTGCCTGGAGCTGCTGCGCGCGCAGGCCGCCTACTACCCCGACCCGCGGGACCCGGCCGAGGTGCTGGAGCTGGTGGGGTTGACCGAGAAGGCCGGTGCCCGCGGGCGGACGCTGTCCGGCGGTCAGCGCCGCCGGCTGGACGTCGCGCTGGGCATCGTCGGCCGGCCGCGGCTGCTCTTCCTCGACGAGCCCACCACCGGCTTCGACCCGGAGGCCCGCCGGCAGTTCTGGTCGCTGATCCGCTCGCTGCGCGACCTGGGCACCACGATGCTGCTGACCACGCACTACCTGGACGAGGCCGAGGAGCTGGCCGACCGGGTCGGCGTCATCACCCGGGGCCGGTTGGTCGAGGTGGCCATCCCGTCCGCGCTGGGCGGGCGGGGGACGGCGCCCGCCGTCGTCACCTGGACCGAGGACGGCGCCCGGCGCACCGCGGAGACCGCCAGCCCGACGGCGCTCGTCGCGGAGCTGGCCACCCGCTTCCCGGGCGAGGTGCCTGACCTGGCGGTCGCGCGCCCGACCCTGGAGGACGTCTACCTGAAGATGATCGGTGAGCCGGCATGACCACGACCGAGGACCGCTCGCTGCCGTCGATCGGCAGCGTCTGCCGCACCCGGGCGGGGGTCGAGCTCAAGGAGTTCTTCCGGCAGCGGGAGTCGGTCGTCTTCACGCTGATGTTCCCGGTGATCCTGCTGCTGGTGTTCGGCGCGGTCCTGGACTACGAGCTCGGCTCCGGGGTGAGCTTCACCCAGTACTTCATGGCCGGGGTGATCGCCGCCGGGATCCTCGGCGCCAGCCTGCAGAACATGGCCATCGGCATCGCCACCGAGCGCAGCGACGGCACCCTCAAGGGCCTGGCCGGCACCCCGATGCCCAAGAGCGCCTACTTCGTCGGGAAGGTCGTCCAGGTCCTGGTCGTCACCGTGGCGATCGTGGCGATCCTGCTGGTCATCGGGGTGGTGTTCTACGACGTCGACCTGCCGTCCGGGGCCGACTGGCTGACCTTCGCCTGGGTCGCCGCGCTGGGTTCGGCGGCCTGCACGCTGCTGGGCATCGCCGTCTCCAGCCTGGCCCGCAACGGGCGCTCCGCCTCGGCCACGGTCACCCCGGTGGCGCTGGTCCTGCAGTTCATCTCCGGGGTGTTCTTCCAGTTCAGCGAGGTGCCCACCTGGCTTCAGACGGTGGCTGCGGTCTTCCCGCTGAAGTGGATGGCGCAGGGGCTGCGGTCGGTGTTCCTCCCGGATGCGCTGGCCGCCCAGGAGCCGGCCGGCAGCTGGGAGCTGGGCCGGGTCGCCCTGGTGCTGGCCATCTGGTGCGTCGTCGGCCTGGTGCTCTGCGTGCGCACCTTCCGCTGGCAGGACCGCGTCGACCGGTGACGCAGCGCGGGGTCCCGGGAATGCCTGGGTAACGTGCGGGGATGCCCGCCGCGCCCCTGGACGTCGAGACCCTCACCCGCGCGCCGAAGGTGCTGCTGCACGACCACCTGGACGGCGGGCTGCGGCCGCAGACGGTGCTCGAGCTGGCCGACGAGGTGGGCTACCGCGAGCTGCCCGCCGACGAGCCCGAGGCGCTGGGCCGGTGGTTCCGCGAGGCCGCCGACTCCGGGTCGTTGGAGCGCTACCTGCTGACCTTCGCGCACACCGTCGCGGTGATGCAGCGCCCCGAGGCGGTGCAGCGGGTGGCCCGCGAGTGCGCGCTGGACCTGGCCGCCGACGGGGTCGTCTACGCCGAGGTGCGGATGGCGCCGGAGCTGCTGACCGCGGGCGGCATGTCGCTGGACGCCGCGGTCGAGGCGATGCTCGACGGCTACGCCCAGGGCAGCCGGGAGGCCGCGGCCGCCGGGCGCCCGATCGTCGTCGGCACGCTGCTGTGCGCGATGCGCCAGGCCGACCGCTGGGTGGAGGTCGCCGAGCAGGTGGTGCGGCACCGGGACGCCGGGGTGGTCGGCTTCGACCTGGCCGGGCCGGAGGACGGCTTCCCGCCGGACCGCATCTCCGCGGCGATCGAGCTGCTGGACCGCGCCGGCGCCCACCGCACGATCCACGCCGGGGAGGCCGCCGGCATCGAGTCCATCCGGGCCGCGCTGGACGGCGCGGGTGCCGAGCGGCTCGGCCACGGGGTGCGGATCGCCGACGAGGTGCCGGTCGACGGGCCCCTGGGCGAGCTGGCCGAGCGGGTGCGCGACGAGCAGGTGCCGCTGGAGGTCGCGCCGTCGTCCAACGTGCAGACCGGCGCCTACCCGACGCTGGCCGACCACCCGGTCGACCGGCTGCACCGGGCCGGCTTCACCGTGACCCTCAACACCGACAACCGGCTGATGAGCGGGGTGTCGGCGACCAGCGAGCTGGCCGCCGTCGTGGACACCTTCGGGTGGGGCTGGGACGACGTGCAGGCGGTCGCCGAGCGGGCGCTGCGCGGCGGTTTCGCCGACGACGCGGTGCGTGCCCGGGTGTTCACCGACGTGCTCCGCCCGGGCTTCGAGGCGCTGCGTCCCTGAAGCGGAGCGAGCAGGGTCACCCGGGCGCGGGAATCATCCGAGGGCCGTCGCTGCTAACCTGATCGTGCCGGTGAACGCCGGTCATCCTCCCGGGCGGTCCTGCCCGGGCACAGCGCATCCGTGCAGATCACGCGTCACAGCAGACGCCCCCGATCATCAGCGTGGCCACCGGGCATCCGGCGGGCACCATCACCACGGGACGCGCGCCGATCTGTATCGGAGTCCCCGCTTGTCCTCGTTCGACTCTGTCGACACCCAGAACACCCCCGCTCTGCAGGACGCGCCGGCCACGGCCGCCGTCCTCGACGCGCCCGTCACCGAGGCCCTCGTGGCCGAGGCGGCGCCCGAGCCCACCGGCCCGACCTTCGCCCAGCTGGGCCTGCCCCAGCCGCTGGTCACCGCGCTCGAGCGCAAGGGCATCCGTCACCCCTTCGCCATCCAGACCTCCGCCCTGCCGGACGCCCTCGCCGGGCGCGACGTGCTCGGCAAGGCCGCCACCGGCTCGGGCAAGACGCTGGCCTTCGGCCTCCCGCTGCTGGCCCGGCTCGGTGCCGACGCCCAGCAGGGTCGCCGCGCGCCGCGTGGCCTGATCCTGGTGCCGACCCGTGAGCTGGCCCAGCAGGTGCACGACAACCTGGCCCCGCTGGGGCAGTCCAACGGCGTCCAGCTGGCCGCCGTCTACGGCGGTGCCTCGATGTACCGCCAGATCCAGCAGCTGCGTCGCGGCGTCGACGTGCTCATCGCCACCCCCGGGCGGCTGCAGGACCTGATCAACCAGGGCGAGGCGACCCTCTCCGAGGTCGTCGTCTCGGTCATCGACGAGGCCGACTTCATGTCCGACCTCGGCTTCCTGCCGGTGGTCAAGGAGCTGCTCGACCAGACCCGGAACGACGGCCAGCGGCTGCTGTTCTCGGCCACGCTGGACGGCGAGGTCGACACCCTGGTGCGTCGCTACCTCAAGGACCCGGCCCGCCACGAGGTCGCCAAGGCTGAGGACACCGGTCCGCAGGCCGAGCACCTGGCCTACAGCGTGTCCTTCCCGGACAAGCTGAAGATCACCGAGGCGATGGCCGCCCGTCCGGGCCGGATCATCATCTTCGTGCGCACCCAGCACGGCGCCGACCGGCTGGCCGGCAACCTGCAGCAGGTCGGCATCGCGGCCGAGCCCATCCACGGTGGGCTCCCGCAGGCGGCACGGCGTCGCGCGCTGGAGGCGTTCACCGACGCCCGCAGCCCGGTGCTGGTGGCCACCGACGTCGCCGCGCGTGGCATCCACGTCGACGACGTGTCGCTGGTCCTGCACTACGACCCGCCGGCAGACCACAAGACCTACCTGCACCGTTCCGGCCGCACCGCGCGCGCCGGTGCCGCAGGCGTCGTGGTCTCGCTGCTCCTGCCGGACCAGGTGGGCCAGGCCAAGCGCCGGTTCCGCCAGGCCAAGCTCGACCCGCAGGTGTCGCGGATCCGCCCGGGCGACGCCCCGATCGCGGACCTCGTCGCCGGTGGCGCGTTCGTCGAGCCGATCGTCCGTCCGGTGCGCGAGTCGCGCCGTCCGGCCGGCGGTTCCGGCGGGCGTCGCCCCACCGGTGAGCGCCCCGGTGGCCCGCGCCGTCCCTCCGGCGACCGCGATCGCACGTACGGAGACCGCCCCTTGGGCGAGCGCTCCTACGGCGATCGGGATCGCAGTGCGGCTGGCCGTCCCTCCGGCGACCGCGACCGCTCGTACGGAGACCGCCCCTCGGGCGAGCGCTCCTACGGCGATCGGGATCGTTCCGGTGGCGGCGAGCGTCGCACCGGTGGCTACCGCGGCTCGAGCGAGGGGCACCGCGCAGGCGGTCGGCCCTCGCGCCCGGCCCGCTCGTACTGAGCAGGGGCCCCGTCCGTGGTGACGGGGCCTGAACGGCAACGGCCGGCTCCCGCATCGCGGGGGCCGGCCGTTGCCGTCTCCGGGGTCTCGCTCAGTTGATCATCGGCATGTGGTCGCCCGACGGGCCGGTGGGCGCAGCCGCCCGCCGATGACCAACTGAGGAGCGGGTCTCCCTAGCGCTCGACGTCGCTGCGGAAGACCAGGGCGGTGCCGATGTCGGCGAGGACGTCGGACCACGCCGCGGCCAGCACCGCAGCGTCCTCGCCCGACAGCGGGGCGGTCGGCTCGGTCTCGCTGCGGGCCACGGCCTGGCCGAGCGCGGCACCCGGGCCGAACTGCTGCTGCACCCGCGGGAGCCCGGCGTACTCGGCCAGGTCCAACGCGCCCTCGGCCGGCTGGGCCAGTGCCTGGTGGGTCACCAGCCCGCCGGCGCCCCCGGCCACCTCGGCCAGCACCTCGGCCAGCGCGGACAGGTCGTAACGGTCCTCGTCGGCCGGCAGCGGCATCGTGTCGGTGTCGGCCACCTCGGGCCAGGAGGCGATCTCGGTGAGGTCGTGCGCCTCGTCGCCGGCGCAGTACCGCGCCAGCTCGACCGGGGTGGGGAACACGAACACCTGACCGTCCCGGCCGAGGAAGCGCGCCCGGTCGTCGACGTAGCAGCGCAGGGTGACCCCGGCGCCCTCCGGGACGACCAGCTCCACCGGGAGGATGCCGACCGCCTCCCAGAACTCCTGGGCGGCGGCGACGGCCGCGGGGGTCGCGGTCAGCCCGCTGCCGCTGCGGACGGTCCGGACCCCGGCAGTGGACGCCTGCGCCGGGCTGGCAGCGGTGGAACCGGCGGCGGGGCGGTCCGCCGGGGCGACGTCGACCTCGTCGTCGTCCTCGTCGTCGTCCGGGTCGGCGGCGCGGGCCTCGGCCTCCTCGGCGGCGGAGGGGTAGTCGTCCGCAGACACGGTGCCGGCGCCGGTCCAGTCCAGGTGCTCGTCGAGCTCCTCGAGGACGTCCTCCCACAGCTCGTCGACGGCGGTGCCCAGCCGTGCCCAGCTCTCCTCGCCGGTGCGGCCGAGGAACGCCCCGACGCCCAGGCCGAGGGCCGCGACCTCGGGGCGGGAG
>NZ_JAAKGN010000132.1:0-14215 GCF_011039295.1 Modestobacter sp. KNN46-3
CCAGCTCGGTCTCGGTTCCGGCGGCGACGTCCCAGATCAGCAGCTCCTCGCGGCCACGGCGCTCGTGGCCCACCAGCAGCCGCTGGTCGCCGGGGGAGGGGGAGAAGCTCAGCGCGTGCAGGCCGCGCCCCTCGGGTCAGCCTGCCCGACTGGGCCGAGGACGCCCCGCAGCGCAGCCTGTACGCCTCCGACGTCAGTGGGGTCGTCGAGCAGTACGCCTGGGACCGCGAGACGGACACCCACCGGCAGGTCACCGACCGCGCCAACGGCACCCTGGCCGCGACGCTGACCCCCGACGGCGAGACGATCTGGTGGTTCGCCGACAACGACGGCGACGAGTTCGGCATCTGGATGACCCAGCCCTTCGCCGGCGGACCGGACGTCGTCGCCCTGCCCGAGGTGGGCCCGGCCTACCCCGCCGGCCTGGAGCTCGGGCACACGGTCACCGCGGTGGGTCGCTCCACCGACGACGGCAGTGAGCTGTGGATCGCCCCGGCCGGCGGCACGCCGTCGGTGTTCTACTCCTCGCCGGACACCGCAGGGGTCGACGCGCTCTCCCGCGACGACTCGCTGCTGGTCTTCTCGCACTCCGAGCACGGCGACCCGCGTTACCCGGCGCTGCGCGTGCTGCGCACCGCCGACCTCTCCCTGGTCGCCAACAAGTGGGACGGCGAGGGCCGCGGCCTGCACGCGCTGAGCTTCTCCCCCTCCCCCGGCGACCAGCGGCTGCTGGTGGGCCACGAGCGCCGTGGCCGCGAGGAGCTGCTGATCTGGGACGTCGCCGCCGGAACCGAGACCGAGCTGGTGCTCGACCTGCCCGGCGACGTCACCGCCGGCTGGTACCCGGACGGCTCGGCGCTGCTGGTCGGGCACGACCACGCCGCCCGCAGCGAGCTGTACCGCTACGACCTGGGCTCCGGGTCGCTGGAGCAGCTGGACACCCCCCGTGGCGTGGTCCGCGGCGCGACCGCGCGCCCGGACGGCACCGTGGAGCTGGCCTGGTCGTCGTCCGAGCTGCCGCCGGTGATCCGCCGGGCCGACGGCCCGGTCGTGCTCGCCGCGCCGGGTGAGGCACCGCCGGCCGCCTACCCCGTGGAGGACCGCTGGGTGCCCGGTCCGGGCGGCGACGTGCACGCGCTCCTGGTCCGGCCGGCCGGCAAGGGACCGTTCGCCACCGCGTTCCTCGTCCACGGTGGCCCGGAGTCGCAGGACGACGACTCCTACCGCGCGCGCCGGGCGGCCTACGTCGATGCCGGGTACGCGGTCGTGCACGTCAACTACCGGGGCTCGACCGGCTACGGCAGCGAGTGGCGCGACGCGCTCACCGGGCGACCGGGGCTGACCGAGCTGGAGGACGTCGGCGCCGTCTACGACGCCCTGGTCGCCGAGGGCGTGGTCGACCCGACCCGGACGATCCTCTCGGGCGGCTCGTGGGGCGGCTTCCTCACCCTGCTGGGCCTGGGCACCCAGCCCGAGCGCTGGTCGGCCGGGATCGCCGAGGTGCCGGTCGCTGACTACCTGGCTGCCTACGAGGACGAGATGGAGGGGCTGCGCGCCTACGACCGTGCGCTGTTCGGCGGCTCACCGGAGGAGGTGCGCGACGTGTACGTGCGCTCCTCGCCGATCACCTACGTCGACGCGGTGGCCGCCCCGGTGCTCGTGGTCGCCGGCGCCAACGACCCGCGCTGCCCCATCCGCCAGATCGACAACTACCTGGCCGCGCTGACCGAACGCGGCAAGGACCACGAGGTCTACCGCTTCGACGCCGGCCACGGCTCGCTGGTGATCGAGGAGACGATCCGCCAGGTAGAGGTCGCCCTCAGCTTCGCCCTCCGCCACGTGAAGCCGTAGCAGCGGACGAGCCGGTAGGAACGGACGAGCGGCAGGTGCGGTCGAGCCGTGGGGGCGACCACCTACGAGTGCGGTTCGGCGGCACCGCAGCGCCAGCTGCTGGTGGTCGCCCGGCGCGGGGCCGCAGGCTCCCGCCGGGCGACCACCGCGTGCCGCAGCCGTCCTCCGTCGCGGCGGCCGGAGGCTGCCCGACGGAGGACGGCGAAACGGCTCAACGCAGCCCGGGCACGGCTCCTGGCCGCGGTGTGACCCGGAGGGTCACAGGGTGTCCCTCACCGTGACGCAGCAATGAGCTCCGCGATCTGCACGGTGTTGAGCGCCGCGCCCTTGCGCAGGTTGTCGTTGCTGATGAACAGCGCCAGCCCGCGGCCGTCGTCGACGCCGGGGTCCTGCCGGATCCGGCCCACGTAGCTCGGGTCGTTCCCCGCCGCCTGCAGCGGGGTCGGGACGTCGACGAGCTGCACGCCCGGCGCACCCGACAGCAGCTCGGTCGCCCGGGCCACCGACAGCGGCTGGGCGAACTCGACGTTCAGCGACAGCGAGTGCCCGGTGAAGACCGGCACCCGGACGCACGTGCCGGACACCCGCAGGTCGGGGATGCCGAGGATCTTGCGGCTCTCGTTGCGGAGCTTCTGCTCCTCGTCGGTCTCGAAGCTGCCGTCGTCGACGATCGAACCGGCCAGCGGCAGCACGTTGAACGCGATCGGCGCGACGTACTTCACCGGCTCGGGGAAGGTGACCGCGGAGCCGTCGTGGGCCAGTGCGTCGGCCTTGTCCACGACTGCCTTCGCCTGCCCGTGCAGCTCCTCGACGCCGGCGACGCCGCTGCCGGAGACCGCCTGGTAGGTGCTCGCGATGAGCCGGACCAGGCCGGCCTCGTCGTGCAGCGGGCGCAGCACCGGCATCGCGGCCATGGTGGTGCAGTTCGGGTTGGCGATGATCCCCTTGCGGATCTCGTTCAGCGCGTGCGGGTTGACCTCGCTGACGATGAGCGGGACGTCGGGGTCGCGCCGCCAGGCGGAGCTGTTGTCGATGACCGTGACGCCGGCGGCGGCGAAGCGGGGCGCCTGCGCCCGGGAGGTCGTCGCGCCGGCGGAGAAGATCGCGATGTCCAGGCCGGTCGGGTCGGCGGTCGCGGCGTCCTCGACGGTGATCTCGCCGTCGCCCCAGGGCAGCGTGCTGCCGGCCGACCGGGCCGAGGCGAAGAACCGCAGTTCGCTGAGCGGGAAGCGGCGTGCGGCCAGGAGCTCGCGCATCACGCCGCCCACCTGGCCGGTGGCGCCGACGATGCCGACCCGCAGGCCGTCGGTGGAGAAGGTGCTCATCGTCCGGTCCCTCCGTAGACCACTGCCTCGGCCGCGTCGGAGCCGAGGTCGAAGGCGTCGTGCACCGCGCGGACGGCGAGGTCGACGTCGGTGTCCCGGCAGACCACCGAGATCCGGATCTCGGAGGTGCTGATCAGCTCGAGGTTCACCCCGGCGTCGGCGAGCGCGCCGAAGAACTTGGCCGAGACGCCCGGGTGCGAGCGCATGCCCGCGCCCACCAGGGACACCTTGCCGATGTGCTGGTCGAAGCTGATGTCGGTGTAGCCGACCGTGTGCTTGACCCGCTCGAGGGCGGCGATGGCGGTGGGGCCGTCGCTGACCGGCAGGGTGAAGGAGATGTCGGTCAGCTTCGCCTCGCTGGAGACGTTCTGCACGATCATGTCGATGTTGACCTCGGCGTCGGCCAGCACGCGGAAGATCTGCGCTGCCTCGCCCGGGCGGTCGGGCACCCCAGAGACGGTGATCTTGCCCTCGCTCCGGTCGTGCGCGACGCCGGTGATGATCGCCTGTTCCACGGTGAGGTCCTCCATCGAGCCGGCCACGATCGTGCCGGGGAGCTGTGAGTAGGAGCTGCGGACGTGCACCGGGATGCCGTACCGGCGGGCGTACTCGACGCAGCGGAGCATGAGCACCTTCGCCCCGGAGGCGGCCAGCTCGAGCATCTCCTCGTAGGTGATTGTCTCCAGCCGCTTGGCGTTCGGCACGATCCGCGGGTCGGCGGTGAAGACGCCGTCGACGTCGGTGTAGATCTCGCAGACGTCGGCGCGCAGCGCGGCCGCGACGGCCACGGCGGTGGTGTCCGAGCCGCCGCGACCGAGGGTGGTGACGTCCTTGGTGTCCTGGCTGACGCCCTGGAAGCCGGCGACGATGACGATCGACCCGTCGTCCAGCGCGTCCCGCAGCCGGCCCGGCGTGACGTCGATGATCCGCGCCTTGCCGTGGCTGGAGGTGGTGATCACCCCGGCCTGCGAGCCGGTGAACGACCGCGCCTCGTACCCGTGGGTCGAGATCGCGATGGCGAGCAGCGCCATGGAGATGCGCTCACCGGCGGTCAACAGCATGTCCAGCTCGCGACCCGGTGGGTTCGCGGTGATCTGGCTCGCCTGGTCCAGCAGTTCGTCGGTCGTGTCGCCCATGGCTGAGACGACGACGACCACGTCGTCGCCGTTCTTCTTCGCCTCGACGATGCGCTCGGCCACACGCTTGACGCGTTCGGCGTTCGCGACAGAGGAGCCACCGTACTTCTGTACCACCAAGGCCACGGGCTCAGGCTACCGGCGCGACGCGACTGCCCCACGCCCGCACGGCAGGCCATGCGGCGGTCGCCCACCACGCCTGCAAGCTGTGCGCCCGTTGCGCTCGTCCGCCGGACGGGACGGCCCCTCCGAGCACAGGAGCCGCAGGACCTCCGCCACGACAGGCGCCACGGCTCTCAGCAGTCCTGGGGCCGTCGCGCGCCCGTGGTCTTCGGCAGGCCTCCGATCGCCGAAGGCCGGTGACTCGCGCCAGGCCCACAGGTAGCAGGGTCTGCGGGGCCCGCGGCAGTTCTGTGAGGCCCGCGGCCCGTGCTTGCGCCAAGAGCAGTGTCTGGGCCAGTAGTGCTCTGGTGCACCAGTGAAGCCAGAGCACTACTGCTCGCGACCTGCTTCACCACCCCTCGCTCCGGAGGGCTCTGTCCACAGTTCTCGGGTGAGTGGTGCCAGCCGGCGGCTGGGTCGACACGCTCGCTCCGTGTCAGAGCCAGAGTCGGGATCGGGAACCGAGCCGGGACCACAGCGCGGGCGAGAACCCGCGGCGGCTGCGCCGAGCAGCACGAGCGCCGACGTGGCGGGGCTGCTGCGTCGGGTGCGGAGGCTGGCCGACATGTCGCAACGGGAGCTGGCCGGGGTGGCCGGCGTGTCCCGGGACCGGCTGGGGCGGGCGGAGGCCGGCCGCGGCGACCTGCGCGTCGGCGAGTTCAGCCGCATCGTCTCGCTGGCCCGGCTGCGGCTGGTCCTCCTGGACGCGCAGGGGCACGAGGTGGCACCGATGTCCCCGGCCACCGTCCGGGACCGCGGCGGACGACGCTTCCCCGCACACCTGGACACCCGACACGGGGACGAGGGCTGGTGGTCCGGCCCGCACCGCTACACCCGCAGCCCGCCGGACTTCACCTTCGACCGGGACCGCCGCGACCGGGACTCCCGGCGCAGTGAGCGCGGCACGGCCGACGACCACCACGTGCACCGCCCCGGCGACTCCCTGGCCGAACGCGCCGCCGCGCGGAAGTGGGCAGCCCTCCGCCGCCAGCGGGAGCGGCGGGAGGCCGCGTGGCGCGCGAGGCGCGCGGCCGGCGACCTCGGTGGCCCCGACTGGGGCACCGGCTGCACCTGCCCGCCCGGCTGCGAGTACGCCGAGGGCTCCAACGAGGACCTCGGGCACGCACCGGCCTGCGCCTGCGGCTGCGACGTCGCCTGACCCGCTGCTACGGTTGCCCCGTGCGCGGCAGCCTCCTGCTTATCAGCCGCGGCGAGGCCCTCTCCTAGGTCGGCTCCCTCGCCGCGGTGATCGCGCGTCCCCGGGCGCCAGCTGACCGCATCCCGGAGCTGTCCGCAGCCCGCCAGAGGAGCCTCCCGTGAACGAGAACCACCCGCACGCCCGCAACCCCCAGCGCCCCTCGCCGATGCCGATCGGCAAGTACGCGCTCTTCGCTCCCGTGGCGCTCCCCGACCGCACGTGGCCGGAGACGACCACGACGGCCGCCCCGCGCTGGTGCGCCGTCGACCTGCGGGACGGCAACCAGGCGCTGATCGACCCGATGACCCCCGAGCGCAAGCGGCGGATGTTCGAGCTGCTGGTGCGGATGGGCTACAAGGAGATCGAGGTCGGCTTCCCGGCGGCCAGCCAGACCGACTTCGACTTCATCCGCGAGCTGGTCGAGCAGGACCTGGTCCCCGACGACGTCACCGTCCAGGTGCTCACCCAGGCCCGGGACGAGCTGATCGAGCGAACCTTCGAGTCCCTGCGCGGCGCCAAGCAGGCGATCGTGCACCTCTACAACTCGACCTCCACGCTGCAGCGCCGGGTCGTGTTCGGCCAGGACCGCGCGGGCATCACCGACATCGCCGTCCACGGCGCACAGCTGGTGCGCAAGCTGGCCGAGCAGGCCGGGGACACCGAGATCCGGTTCCAGTACTCCCCCGAATCCTTCACCGGCACCGAGCTCGACTTCGCCGTCGAGGTCTGCAACGCCGTCACCGACGTCTGGGAGCCGACCCCCGACCGGCCGACCATCCTCAACCTGCCGGCGACCGTGGAGATGGCCGAGCCGACGGTCTACGCCGACCAGATCGAGTGGATGCACCGCAACCTGGGCCGTCGCGACTCCGTCGTGCTGAGCCTGCACCCGCACAACGACCGGGGCACCGCCGTGGCCGCCGCCGAGCTGGGCCACCGCGCCGGCGCGGACCGGATCGAGGGCTGCCTGTTCGGCAACGGCGAGCGCACCGGCAACGTCGACCTGGTGACGCTGGGCCTGAACCTGTTCAGCCAGGGCATCGACCCGCAGATCGACTTCTCCGACATCGACGAGATCCGGCGCACCGTCGAGTTCTGCAACCAGCTGGGCGTGCACGAGCGGCACCCCTACGGCGGCGACCTGGTCTACACCGCGTTCTCCGGGTCGCACCAGGACGCGATCAACAAGGGGTTCGCCGTCATGAAGGCCGACGCCGCGGCGGCCGGTACCAGCGTCGACGAGATCCCGTGGGCGGTCCCCTACCTGCCGATCGACCCCAAGGACGTCGGCCGCAGCTACGAGGCCGTGATCCGGGTGAACAGCCAGTCCGGCAAGGGCGGCGTCGCCTACATCATGAAGACCGAGAACCACCTGGACCTGCCGCGCCGGCTGCAGATCGAGTTCAGCGCCGTCGTCCAGCGGCACACCGAGGACGAGGGCGGCGAGGTGACCGCCGAACAGATGTGGACCGCCTTCTCCAGCGAGTACCTGCCCGACGCCGACGCCCCCTGGGGCCGGTTCGCCCTGAGCGGGCACGAGCACACCGCGTCCGGCGCCGGCCCCGACGAGCTCACCGCCCAGCTCGTCGACTCCGGGGTGCCCACCACGGTGCACGGCCGCGGCAACGGCCCGATCGCCGCGTTCGTCGACGCACTGGCCGGCATGGACGTCGACGTCCGGGTGCTCGACTACGCCGAGCACGCGCTCTCCTCCGGCGGCGACGCGCGGGCGGCCGCCTACGTCGAGTGCGCCGTCGGCGAGCGGGTGTTGTGGGGCGTCGGGATCGACGCCAACATCGTCACCGCGTCACTGCGGGCGGTCGTCTCCGCGGTGAACCGGGCCCAGCGGTAGGACCGCCGCCGTCCGGGTGTGGCAGGACGCCGCACCCGGACGGCTCAGCCGCGCGGTTCTCGGGCCGGCTCGTCCACAGCCTGATCGCCGGCTCCGTCGTCCTCGTCGACCTGCGGTTCCGTCTCGTCGCCGATCGGTGCATCCGCCGGCTGGTCGCCGCGTCGCCCCTCCTCGCCCGCGGTCACCTCCGCGCCGCGGGGGGCCACCCCCAGCTCGTCGACGAACAGGCTGTCCCGTCCGACGTGCCCACGCCGGTAGGCGATCCGGCTGACCATGTGCGCGTTGACCGGCGCGGTGATCAGCTGGAACACCGCGACCAGCAGCAGCATCCAGGTGGCCGACCAGCCGGAGAGCCGGATCGCCCCACCGACCATGATCAGCAGCACCCCCATGACCTGGGGCTTGGTGCCGGCGTGCATCCGGGACAGGACGTCGGGGAAGCGCAGCAGCCCGACACCGGCGGTGAGGCAGAGGAACGCCCCCGTCAGCAGGCAGGCCAGGGCGATCCAGTCGGCCAGCGACTCGACGTCGTTCACGATCTCTCCGTCCCCTCGTGACCCTGGACCTGCTCGGCCGCCGGTGAGACCCCCAGCTCCTCGACGTCCGCGCCGGTGCGCAGCAGCATGCCGCCGACGTAACGGGCGACGGAGATGGCACCGACGAAGACCAGCAGGGCGACGACCACCAGCACCGGGACGACGGTGGGGTCCCGGTTCACGGCCGCGTGCACGGCGAGGCCGGCCGTGACGATGACCAGGATGGTGTCCGTGGCCACCACCCGGTCCAGCAGGGAGGGCCCCAGCGCCAGTCGGATCATCGCCAGGACCGCGCCCAGCCCGAGCATCCCGAAGATCAGTGCCACCACCGGGGTCATCGGGTGGGCTCCGTGGTGGCAGGGGCAGCGGCGTGCCCACGGGGTGGTTCCTGGTCCAGCCGGGCGATGTCCGCCGCGGACCCGAAGGCGCGCACCACCCGCCGCTCGGTCGCCAGCACGTCCGCGCGCTGGCGTTCGACGTCGGCCTCGTCACCGACGTCCAGCACGTGCACCCCCAAGGTCATCCGCCGCCGGTCCAGGTCCATCACCATCGAGCCGGGTACCAGCGTGAGGGTCTGGGCGATGACGCTGAGCAGCAGGTCCGAGTCGGTGCGCAGCTGCACCAGGAGCACGGCGCTCTGCCGGATCCCGCTGGGCCGCAGCGTCTGCCAGGCGACCTGCGCACTGGAGACGATGAGGTTCACCAGGAAGTGCCCGAGGAAGTACAGCGCCGCCACCGGGTGGAGCCGGCCGCCACCGGTGACCGCGGGCAGCGGAAGGACCACGGTCACCGTCAGGGCGACCAGCAGCCCGGTGATGAGGTTCGCCCAGGACCAGGTGCCCCACAGCAGGTTCCAGATCAGCACCAGCCAGACGATCAGCGGCAGCCGGAGCCGCAACCGGCGGACGGGCGAGTCGATGACGGTCACCCGCCCACCTCCGCGCCGTAGACGGCCTCGATGTAGGGCGTCCGCTCCCGCAGGTCACCGGCGGACCGCGTGGTCATCCCGTACAACGGCCCGGCGATCACCGTGAGGCCGACGGTCAGCAGCACCATCGTGGCGGTCGCCGCCATCATCACCGCCGGCAACGGGCGCGTCGACGGCCGGGAGCCGTCCGCCCCGCCAGTCGGCTGTCCCTCGCCGCCGGCGGGCGACGCCGTCGCCACCGCGACGTGCCGCTGCCAGGCTCCCCGGCGTCCGGTCCGGCGGGCGGTGGTGGTCGAGGTCGCCCCGCCGGCCAGCCCCTCGGGCAGGGGCTCCTCGGCCGGCTCCTCGCCCCCTGCCGGGTCGTCCTCGGCGCCGTCGTCCGGTCCGGCGTCGCGCGCCGCGGCGGCTGCCGTGTCGGCGGACGCAGCCTGGGTCGGCGGCCGCCAGAAGGCCCGGGTCCAGACCCGCGACATGGCCAGCAGGGTGAGCAGGCTGGTCACCACCGCGCCCCCCACCAGCACGTACACCTGCCAGCCACCAACGGCGATCCCGGCGTCCAGCAGGCCGACCTTGCCGATGAAGCCGGAGAACGGGGGGATGCCGGCCAGGTTCATCGCCGGCACGAAGAAGAGCACCGCCAGCACGGGGGACGCGGTGGCGAGGCCGCCGAGGCGCGCCGTCGACGTCGTGCCGCCCCGCCGCTCGATGAGCCCCGCGACCAGGAAGAGGGTCGTCTGGATGGCGATGTGGTGGACGACGTAGAAGATCGCGCCGGCCAGACCGGCCGTGGTCGCCAGCGCGATCCCGAAGACCATGTAGCCGATGTGGCTGACCAGGGTGAAGGACAGGATGCGCCGGACGTCGCTCTGCGCGACCGCGCCGAGGATGCCGACCAGCATGGTGGCCAGGACGGCCCACATCAGCACGTCGTCGAGCGCACCGCCGGGGAACAGCAGCGTCTGGGTGCGGATGATCGCGTAGACGCCGACCTTCGTGAGCAGACCGGCGAACACGGCGGTCACCGGGGCCGGGGCGGTCGGGTAGCTGTCGGGCAACCACGCCGACAGCGGGAACACCGCCGCCTTGATGCCGAAGGCGATCAGCAGCATCGCCTGCAGCATCAGCTGGGTCCCATCGGGCAGCTCCGGGAGCCGGATGGCCAGCTGGGCCAGGTTGACCGTGCCGGTCGCCGCGTAGACCAGGGCGATCGAGGCGAGGAAGAGCAACGAGCTGAGCAGGCTCACCACGACGTAGGTGATGCCGGCCCGGATCCGCGGCGCCGAGCCGCCCAGGGTGAGGAGCACGTAGCTGGAGGTCAGCAGGACCTCGAAACCGACGTAGAGGTTGAACAGGTCCCCGGCCAGGAAGGCGTAGCTCACACCGGCCATCAGGACCAGGAACGTCGGGTGGAAGATCGACAGCGGCGTCTCCTCGTCGCCGTCGGCCGTGCCCTGGCCCACGGCGAACACGAGGACGCCCAGCCCGACCGTGCTGGCCACCACCAGCATCAGCGCGGAGAGCCGGTCGACCACGAGCATGATCGCCACCGGGACCGGCCAGTCACCCACGGCGACCGCAGCCGCACCCTCGGCGTCGGCGATGAGCAGCAGGGCGACCGACACCCCGACCACCCCCGCCAGCACCGCGATGCTGACCGCCCGCTGCACCCGCGGGTGACGACCGACCAGCAGTGCTGCGGCCGCCCCGAGCAACGGCAGCAGCACCGGCAAGGGTGCGAGAGCGCCGATCACTGCTCGCCCCGCCGGGTCGGTGGGAGCGTGACGTCGTCGGAGGCGACCTCGCCGTACCGGTGCGCCAGCTGCTCCTCGACGTCGACGTCGGAGTGCAGGGTGTTCCCCTTCCCGGCCGGACGGTCCTGCGGCGCGAGCCGGCCGGGCTCGATGTCGTCGGGGTCCATGTCGTCGGCGTCCGTGCCCTTCCGGGCAGCGACCCGCCGGTCCTCCTCGTCGATCTCGATGACCTCCTGCCGGACCAGTCGCCAGGACCGGTGCACCATCGCCAGCAGGAACGCGGTGACCCCGAAGGTGATCACGATCGCGGTGAGCACCAGGGCCTGCGGCAGCGGGTCGCTCATCTCCTCGGCCTCGGCGTACCCGAAGATCGGGGACAGCCCGGCCGGGCCGCTGGCGGACAGCAGCAGCAGGTTCGTCGCGTTGCCGAGCAGGATGAAGCCCAGGATCACCCGGGTCAGGCTGCGGTCCAGCAGCAGGTAGACGCCTGCCGCGTAGAGGCCACCGATCACGACCGGGAGCACGATGGTGGGCGTCATCGGGCGATCACCTCCTCAGGAGCGGTCTCGCTCGGGTCCTGCTCGTCCTCCTGCCGGTCCTGCTCGGCGCCCAGGCTGCGCAGCACGTCCAGGACCAGGCCGACGACGATGAGGTAGACGCCGATGTCGAAGAACAGCGCGGTGGGCAGGCTCACGTGGCCGAGCACCGCCACGTCGGTCTCCAGGTAGGCGGACTCCAGCACCGCGCCACCCAGCAGCAGGCCGGCCAGCCCGGTGCCGCCGGCCACCAGCAGACCGCCGCCGAGCAGCAGGCCCGGCGACACGCGGGCCGCCTCGCCCAGCTCGTAGCGCCCACCGGCCAGGTAGCGGAGCACCAGGGCCAGCCCGGCCACCAGTCCCCCGGCGAACCCGCCGCCGGGCTGGTTGTGCCCGGAGAACAGCAGGAAGAGCGAGAACACCACGATCGGGTGGAACAGGAAGCGGGTGGCCACCTCGAGCACCACCGAACGTCGCTGGGGCGCGAGGGTGGAGGACGCCGAGAGCCAGCGGCTCTTCGGCGCCCGCCGGGCCGCGGTCGGGTCGTCGCCGGTCGTGTGCTCGTCCCCCGGCCGGTCGACCGCGCCGGTCCGGCTGCGGAGGAAGACCAGGCTGGCCACGCCGGTGGCCGCCACGACCAGCACCGAGAGCTCGCCGAGGGTGTCCCAGGCGCGGATGTCGACCAGGATGACGTTGACGACGTTCTCCCCGTGCCCCTCCTCCAGCGCGAGCTCCGGGATGTCGGTGGAGACCGGGGTGGCCGTGCGCGCGCTCAGCGCCGCGGCGCCGACACCGGCCATCAGCACACCGACACAGACCGCCAGCAGGGCCCGGCCGGTGCGCTCGGCGGGGCGGTGTCGCTCGCTGATGTCCTCGGGGAGCCGGCGGAGCACGAGCACGAAGACCACCAGGCTCAGCGTCTCGACCAGGAACTGGGTCAGCGCCAGGTCCGGGGCACCGTGCAGGACGAAGAGCAGGGCCAGGCCGTAGCCGGTCACGCCCACCACCAGCACCGCGGACAGCCGCTGCCGGATCGGCACCGCGACGACTGCGGCGATCACCACCACCGCACCGACCAGCGCCTGCAGGGGCGTGTCCCAGGCGCGCCACTCCTGCGGCCAGGGCGCCTGGAAGAGCAGGATCGAGCCCGGCAGCGCCAGGACGACGACGAGGATGGTGCCCAGGTAGGCCGGCAGCGACCCGCGCTGCGTCGTCCCGGTCACCAGGACGGCGATCCGGTCCAGGCCCTGCAGGACGTTCCAGTAGCCCTCGTCGGCGGAGGCTCCCACGGCGAGCCGGCGCTGCAGCCGGTGGAACGGTGACCGGAGGGCGAACAGCGCGGCGCCACCGAGCAGGGTGACCGCCGACAGGGCGAGGGCCGGCTGCAGGCCGTGCCAGAGCGCCAGGTGCTCGGCCTCCGGGGCGATCAACGGCAGGGTCTCGGCGTACACGGCCACCAGGTGGTCCAGCAACGGGCTGGCCGGGCCGGCGGCGAGGCCGGCGAGCGCGAGGACGGCCGGCGCCGCGAGGAACAGCGGGCCGGGGTGGTGCTCCAGCTCCTCCGGGGCGGAGTCCGGCAGATCCGGCTTCCGCGCGAACGCCCCCCACAGGTACCGGGCGCAGTACGCGGCGGTGAACACTGACCCCAGCACCAGGCCCACCAGGACGACGACGGCGCTGACCCGGTCGGGCAGGCCGCCGTCCCACAGCGCGGTGAACGCCGCCTCCTTGCCCACGAAGCCCAGGAACGGCGGCAGCCCGACGAGGCTGGCGGCGGCCAGCGTGGAGATGACGGCGAGGGCGGGCATCCGCCGTCCGAGGCCGGAGAGCAGGCGCAGGTCGCGGACCCCGGTCGCGTGGTCGATCACGCCGACGGAGAGGAACAGCGTCGACTTGCTCAGCGCGTGCGCGATGGTCATCGCCAGGCCGGCCGCGGCCAGCTCCTGGCTGCCGGCGCCGACCATGGTGATTAGGAAGCCCAGCTGGCTGACGGTGCTGAAGGCCAGCAGCAGCTTCAGGTCGTTCTGCCGCAGCGAGCGCCAGCCGCCGATCAGCATGGTGGCCACGCCGAGCCCCAGCACGACCGGCCGCCAGCCGGGGACGTCGGCCAGGCCGGGGGCCAGCCGGGCGACCAGGTAGATCCCGGCCTTCACCATCGCCGCGGCGTGCAGGTAGGCGCTGACCGGGGTCGGGGCCTCCATCGCCGCCGGCAGCCAGAAGTGGAAGGGCACCATCGCCGACTTGGTGACCGCGCCGGCCAGGACGAGCATCGTGCCGGCCACCATCACCGGGCCGCTGCCCGGGTCGGCGACGATCTCCGACAGCAGCCGGCTGCCGCTGGCCGCGGAGATCATCAGCAGCCCGACCAGCATCGCCAGCCCGCCGGCGGTGGTGAGCAGCAGCGCCTGGCTGGCCGCCCGCCGCCCGGCGAGCTTGGCCCCCGAGCCGCCGATCAGCAGGAACGAGAAGACGGTGGTGAGCTCCCAGAAGACGTAGAGCACCAGCACGTCGTCGGCCAGCACCAGGCCGAGCATCGACCCGGCGAAGGCGGTCATGACGCCCGCGAACCGGCCGACCCCCTCGTCGTCGGGCTCGAAGTAGCGCGCGCAGTAGACCAGCACCAGCGCACCGACCCCGGTGACCAGCGCAGCGAAGGTCAGCGCCAGCGCGTCCAGCCGCAGGGCGATCTGCAGGTCCAGCGCCGGGATCCAGGAGAGCGTCTCGCGGACCTCTCCCCCACCGACGACGGTGCCCAGCCGGGTGACGACCCAGCCGAAGGCGGCACCCGGCACCAGGGCGAGCGCCAGGAACGCCTGCCGGCCCCACCACCGCACGAGCAGCGGAGCTGCCAGCGCGGCGACGAGGTGGAGCAGGAGCAGCAGGCCCAAAAGGGTCCCTTTCGGTGGTGTCTCATATAAACAACTGACGCCTGCCGACGAA
>NZ_JAAKGN010000133.1:0-14155 GCF_011039295.1 Modestobacter sp. KNN46-3
GCTCCTTGCGACCGGGCCAGATCACCTTGCGCAGCTCGGCGACGACCTCGCGGAGGAACCGCCCCAGGTCCCGCTTCTTCCGCTGTTCGGCGGCGCGTTCGCGCTCGGCGGCGGCTGACCGGGGCGCTCAGCCGGTGAGGGTGCGGACGGTCTCCACCACGGCGACGACGGCGAAGACCAGGAAGAGCCCGGCGGCGATCCGGTGCAGCAGCGTCACCGGGAGGCGGTCGGCGAGCTTGCGGCCCAGGAACGCGGCCAGCCCGGAGATCACCAGCAGCGCCGCCCAGGCCCCGACGAACACCGAGAGCGGCTCCTCGTAACGGGCGGCCAGTCCGGCGGTGGCCAGCTGGGAGAGGTCGCCCCACTCGGCGGCGAACAGGACGCCGAAGGAGATCGCCGCCGCCCGCACGAACGACGTCTGCTCGCGGGCCTGCACGGTCGCCTCGTCCTCGTCCCCGCCCTTGCGGGACTCCCGCCACAGCAGCACGGCGCCGGTCAGGAACAGCACCGCGACCACGGCGCTGACCACCGCCTCGGGCAGCAGCGAGAGCAGGCTGCCGGCGGTCACCGCGATCGCCACCTGCAGGCCGAAGGCCAGGCCGACGCCGACGAACACCGGCAGCGGCGGGAACCGGGTGGCCAGCACCAGGGTGGCGAACAGCGTCTTGTCGGGCAGTTCGACGGGGAGGATCAGCAAGAAGGCGGCCAGGACGACGGACAGGACCACGAGTTCTCTCTCTGCTCGCGCGACCGGCCGGGGCATGCGGGGCGCCTCCGTCCGGCAGCGCACCGATGGGTGGACTGCGGGCGGAAGGTCTCGCCCACCCGCGGCGTCGCGGGCCCGCTGACCGGGCGCGCGGACGCGCCAGCATGTCGACCAGCGGTCGGGGGGCTACTCCCCTTCTGGGTGCAGGAGCGTAGCCGACGTCCCCGGGTAGGCCCGGTGCGCCGCTGCGGTCGCCGCCCGCAGCACCTCCTTCGCCGGCAGCCCGAGCGAGCGGGCCAGGGCCGCCACGTCCTCGAACTCGACGCTGACGTTCACCACCCGGCCGTCGATGTCCGCGACCTTGATGCCCACGGAGCTGCCCAGCACCGGCACGGTGCGCTCGACCCGCTGCAGGGCGACCTTCTGCACCTCCTGCACGCGCAGCCCGATGGTCGAGGTCGAGGCCACGACGACGTCCTGCACCGCCGCGCGCACCGCGGGCCGGCAGAGCACCGACAGCGTGTGCGCCGGGCGGCCCTTCTTCATCAGGACCGGGGTGAGCCAGGCGTCCGAGGCCCCGGCCGCCAGCAGCTCGGCGAGCACACCGGGCCACAGCCGGGGGTCGAGGTCGTCGACGTTGGTCTCCAGCAGCAGCCCGGTGGCCGGCTCCTCCACCGGCTCGCCGAGCACCAGGCGCACGAGGTTGGGCAGCTGCTCGGGGTCGCGGCCGCCGGCACCCGACCCGACCCGGGCCACCCGCATCGGCGGCAGCGTCGTCCACTCCTGCACGTGCGCGGCGAGCAGCGCCGCACCGGTCGGGGTGCACGTCTCCGCCGGCACCGGGCCGGCGACCACCGGTACGCCGCGCAGCAGCTCCAGGACGGCGGGGCCGGGCACCGGGACGACGCCGTGCGCCCCGCGGGCCGAGCCGCTGCCCAGCGCGACGGGGGAGGCGGTGAGCCGCTCCAGCGCCAGGTGGGCGAACCCGGCGACCACCCCGACGACGTCGGCCAGCGCGTCCAGGGCCCCGACCTCGTGGAAGTGCACCTCGTCGGCGGACACCCGGTGCACGCGGCCCTCGGCGACCGCGAGCCGTTCGAAGACGGCCAGGGCACCGTCCCGGACGGCCGGGGGGAGTGCGGCGTCGGCCAGGACCGTCCGGACGTCGGCCCAGGTGCGGTGGACGTCGCTGGCCGGGGCGTGCACGTGCACCCGGGTGGCGCCCAGCCCGTGCCGGGTGGTCGGCTCGGCGGTGAGGGTGACCGGCTCGACCGGCAGCGCGGCGACGGCGTCGGCCAGCACGTCCAACGGCACCCCGGCGTCGACCAGCGCGCCGAGCAGCATGTCGCCGGAGGCACCCGCCGAGAGGTCCAGCCACCCGATGGTCACGGGCTGATCATGACCTGAGCGAGTGGGTCATCGGCAACCGGTCGCCCGACACGCCGGGCAGCCGTCCGCCGATGGTCAGCTCGGCAGGGACGCGGTCCGGCGCGCGATGCGGGCGGCGAAGACGCCGGCGGACCAGCCGTTGTCGATGTTGCTGACCACGACGCCGGGCGCGGCGGAGTTGAGCATGGTGAGCAGCGCGCTGAACCCGCCGAAGGAGCTGGCGCCCTGGCCGGCCGACGTCGGGACGGCGACCACCGGCACCTCGGTCAGCCCGCTGACCACGCTGGCCAGCGCGGCGTCCAGACCGGCGACGACGACGAGGCAGTCGACGTCGGTGAGCAGCGAGCGGTCGGTGAGCAGCGGGCGGATCCGGTTGCCGCCGACGTCGTCGACCCGGACCACCTCGGTGCCGGTGACCCGCGCCACGAAGGCCGCCTCGGCGGCGATCGGGGTGTCGCCGCTGCTGGCGCAGAGCACGCCCACCCGGCCGACCGGCTCGGGCACCGGGCCGACGGCGGCGGACATCGCCGCGGCGTCCATCGTCGTGTACGCGTCGTGCTCGGTGGCCAGCGCGACCAGGGTGTCGGCGCTGGCCCGCACCACCACCGCCGGGTGCTGGGGGTGCTCGCGGCGGGCCTCGCGCACCAGGGCGAGCACCTGCTCGGTGCTGCGTCCGGTGCCCCAGATGACGTCCGGGCCCGTCGTCAGGGCCGGCACGTCGATCATCGGAGCAGGGGACGGCGACGGGCTCACCACCGGAGCCGCGGGCTCGGCGGACTCCAGCCGTCGCCCGGCCGACGGACCCCCGAAGAGCTCGTCCAGCGGGCTGCCCGTCCGGGCCGGCGGCTCGACGTCGGGCGCCTCGACGGCGGGCTCCTGGACGGCGAGCTCCTCCGCGGTCGGCTCGACCAGCAGGGGGGCGAAGCCGCCGGTGGCGTCCGCCGGCTGTTCGTCGTCCTCCTCGGGCAGCGGGGAGGCGGTCACGTCGCGGACGGGAGGCGGCGTCGGGGCGTGCTCGGTGGCCTCGACCGGGCCCGCGTCGTCCGCCGCAGGAGACGGGTCGATCGCCGGCAGGGCCTCGGCTACCTGACCGTCGATGGTCGTCGGGGCTGCGTCGGCGGCCCGGGTCTGGGTCACCCCGGACAGCCGGACGACCCGGTCCCGCCCGGCCCGCTTGGCGTCGTAGAGCACCCCGTCGGCGGCGGCGAACAGGGTGCGCCGGTCGTCGCCACGGGCCGCCTGCGCGATGCCGACGCTGATCCGCACCGGCACCTCCACGCCGAGGGCCGACCAGTCGTGCGCGGCGATCGACCGGCGGATGCGCTCCATGGCCCGCTCGGCCTGCTCGGACGTCGTGTCCGGCAGCAGGATGACGAACTCGTCGCCGGCCCAGCGGCACACCTCGTCGGTGTCCCGGCAGCCGTCGACCAGCAGCTGGCCGACCGCACGCAGCACGGCGTCGCCGGTCGGGTGCCCGGCGGCGTCGTTGATCGCCTTGAACCGGTCGACGTCGACCACGGCCAGTGCGGGCACCGCCCCGGCCGACAGCAGCCCGTCGAGCCGGGCCTCCGCGTAACGGCGGTTGGGCAGGTGGGTGAGCGGGTCCTCGTAGGCCTGGCGGCGCAGCTGACCGGCGGCCCGCTCGGTCTCCAGCAGGCTCTTGCGCCGGCCGAACAGCTCGACCCAGCGGGTGCGCCGCTCGTCGACCCGGTCCAGCTCGTCGGCGAGGTAGGCCTGCAGGTAGGGCAACGCCCGGGCGGCGTCGTCCAGCTCGGCGTGCAGCGTGCACAGCTCGCGCAGCGCGGCCCGGCGCAACCGCGGCAGCCCGTGCTCGGTGGCGGTGGCCAGTGCGGTGGCCAGGTGGTCGTCGGCGGCCCGGGGGTCGCCCGAGCGGCGCAGCGCGCGGCCCAGGCCCAGCTCGGCGGAGGCCAGCAGGGCGCGGTCCTCCACGCTCGACGCCGCCCTGACGACGCTGGTCAGCAGGGACCGGGCGGCGGCGTGCTCGCCCAGGCCGACCAACGCCCAGCCGTGCACGACCTGCGCGTCCAGCAGCCCGGGGACGCCGGGGGGCAGCTGGCCCAGCGCCCGGACGGCGAGGTCGCGGGCCTCGGCGAAGTGCGGTGCCGCGGCGTCGGCGCCGCCGTCGTCGAGCAGGCCCTCGCCGACCTCGGCGCACAGCGCGGCCAGCCGGGTCGCGGCCTCCCCGGCGAGCGCGTCGACGGAGCCCGCCTCGGAGTCGGTGCCGGCCGCGCCGATCGCCTCGGCGGTGACGTCGGCGGCCCGGCGCTGGTAGTCCAGGGCCAGCGGCATGAGCTCCAGGTCGGCCAGCACGGCGGCCAGGGAGCTCAGCGTGTGCACCAGCAGCGGGCTCGGTGGCAGGGCCGGGTCCAGCAGGCTGGCTGCCTCGACCGCCTCGTCCATCGCCGCGTCGACCCGGCGGGACAGCAGCTCGATCCGGGCGTGCCGCGCCAGGCCGGCGGCGCGCTGCAGGTCGTCGTCCTGGGCGTCGAAGGCCGCGCGTGCCGAGCGGACCAGGGAGATGGCCAGGGCCGCGTGCGTGGCCGACTCCGACCGGCTGTCGCGGTCCACGGCCTCGCCCGGGGCGCCGACCGGGCCGTGCAGGTCCAGCGGACCCTCCTGCTCGGGGCCGCCCTCGACCAGGGGGTCGCCCAGCAGGGAGTAGCCGGCCCGCCGCAGGCGCCGGACCAGGAGCTCGGCACGGAGCGTGTCGGCCCAGGCGCGGGCCAGCGAGGTGAGCGGCGGCGCCGGGCGGTCGTCGGCCGGGGCGGGGGGCAGTTCGCCGTCGATCTCGCGCAGCAGCGTCTCGGCCGTGTCGAGCTGCCAGTTCGCCAGGGCTGAGCTCACCTGCTGGTGCAGGAGACCGGGTGGCACCAGGGCACTGTGCCCCGGAGTCGACGGCGTGTCACGCACCGGCGCGTCGGCCGGCCCCTCCTGCCCCATCGGCCCCTCTGGGCCCCGTTCCTCGGGTCGAGGGACGCGCCGCAGCCTCACGACGCGACCTCGGTGCCGTCGTCGAAGGCCCAGCCCGGTCGCCGGGGGGTCGTGCCGAGGACCTCGGCCACCAGGTCGTCGACCGAGGCGTCGGCCGGCAGCCCGCCGGGCCGCGCGGCGGGCGCGGGCGCGTGCTGCCCCCCGCCGGACGCCCGGACCCGGTTGCGGCCGCCGCGCTTGGCGCCGAACAGGTTCAGGTCGGCCCGGTCGAACAGCTCCCGCCAGGACCTCGGCCCCGGCGCGCCGGCCGGCCCCGTGGTGGCGACGCCGATGCTGACGGTCACCGGGGCGGGCATCTGCAGGTGGGCCCACTCGGCGCAGGCGACGGCGCTGCGCAGCCGTTCCGTCGCGACCACGGCCTGTGCCTCGGTGGTGTTCGGCAGCACGACCACGAACTCGTCGCCGGCCCAGCGGAAGACCTCGTCGCCGGTGCGGCTGTGCTGGCGGAGCAGCTCGGCGACCCGGCGCAGCACCGCGTCCCCGTGCAGGTGCGAGTTCTGGTCGTTGACGGACTTGAAGCCGTCGACGTCCACGACGGCCAGCGACACCGGCTCGACGTCCAACCGCAGGTCGGTCAGCCGCCGCTCGGCGCTGCGCCGGTTGCCCAGGCCGGTCAGGGTGTCCTCGAGGGCGTGCCGGCGCAGTACGGCGTTCTGCCGCTCGGCCTCGCGCAACCGGCTGCGGCGCACGAACATCTCCGCCCACAGCTCGCGCCCGCGGCGGTGCGCCCGGGTGGTCTCGGCCCGGTAGGCCTCCAGCCAGTGCAGCGCCTCGGCGGTGGAGCCCATCGCCGCGGTGGCCTGCCCCAGCTCCAGCAGGCACTGGCGGTACCGCCGGCGGTCGTTCACCGCGGCGAAGGCACCGGAGGCGGTGACCAGCAGGTCGATGGCCTCCTCGCCGTGCGCGCCGGGGTCCAGGGCGCACAGCCGGGTCAGCAGCCTGCCCAGCACCAGGTCGGTGTACCCGACCAGCCACAGACCGCCGTCCCCGGCCGACAGGTGCCGGCGCACCCGGCGCAGCGGCGGGAGGGCGTCGTCGAGCCGGCCGGCCAGGGTCAGGGCCCAGGCCTGGACGACGTCGAGCAGGTCGGCGTCGGCGTCGCTCGGGTCCCAGGGCAGTGCGCGGGCGGTGGTCGCGCACTCCAGCGCGGCCTGGGCCAGCTGCTGCGAGCGGTCGAGCTGGCCGCGCCGGTGCACCGTCTGGGCCAGCTCGGCGTGCTGCTGGGCGCACAGCCGGAACAGCTGCCACTGGTCGCCGAGGTCGGGGAGGGCCGCGGCGACCCGGGCACCCCGCAGCGACTGGGCCACGGCGAGCTCCTCGAGGTCCAGCCGGGTCAGCGCCAGGGACAGCCAGTGGTGGGCCTGGTGCAGGGGTCGGCTGGGCGGTTCCCCGGCCAGCTGGTCGGCGAGCAGGCTGGCGTCCACGGCCAGGTGCATCGCCGCGTCGAACCGGTCGGCGGCCACCTCCAGGTGTGCCAGGTAGGCCAGTGTCAGCGCGTGCTCGGCGGACGGGAGGCACTCCGCGAGCGCGGCCCGGGCCGCGCCCACGGCGTCCGCCGCGCCGTCGAGGTCGGCGTCGAAGAGCGCTGCGCGGGCGGTGAAGGCGGCCGACCACGCGTCCCAGCAGGGCTCGCCGGTGGCGGCCAGGTCGTCCGCGGCCACGGCGAACTCGTCGGCGAACACCCGGGCGTCCTCGGCGGCGCTGGCGGTCAGCAGCCGCCAGCGGGCGGTCTGCAGCCGTTCGTCGGCGGACGGCCCAGGGCTCACGCGTCCCTCCACTCAGCTGTCGGGGCACGCCTCGTGCGCGTGCCCGGCCGGTGACGAGGCAGCTCCCCCCGCACCGGGGACCCGACGGGAGTCGGTGTCCGGTACGGCCGCACTACCCTCGCCGGATGCCGACTGCACCACGCAGCACAGCCCCGACGGAGTTCGCCTATCTGGGCCCCGAGGGTACCTTCGCCGAGGCCGCGCTCGGCACCGTCACCGGGTCGCCGGGGACGGTCGGCACCCGACCGGAGGCCAGCGTGGCGGCCGCGCTGACCGCGGTGCGGAACGGGGAGTGCGCCGCCGCCCTGGTGCCGCTGGAGAACTCCGTGGAGGGCTCGGTGCCGGCCACCATGGACGGTCTGGTCACCGGCGACCCGCTGGTGATCACCCGCGAGGTCTTCCTCGAGGTGGCCTTCGTGCTCGCCGTCCGGCCGGGGACCGACGCCGCCGACGTGCGCACCGTGGCGAGCCACCCGCACGCGCTGGCCCAGTGCCGCGGCCGGATCGCCGAGCTGCTGCCGGGGGCCGACGTCGTCCCGGCCGCCTCCACGGCCGACGCCGCCCGCCGGGTCGCCGAGGGGGAGTTCGACGCCGCCGTCTGCGCGGCGATCGCCGCCGACCGCTACGGCCTCGACGCCCTCGTCACCGACCTGGCCGACCACCCGGGCGCCGTGACCCGCTTCGTGCTGGTGGAGCCGCCCGGCGGTCTGCCGGCCCCGACCGGGGCGGACAAGACGACGATCACCGCCGTCGTGCACGACCGCACCGGTGCGCTGCTGGACCTGCTGGCCGAGTTCGCGGTGCGGGGCATCAGCCTCGCCCGCATCGAGTCCCGGCCCACCCGCGAGCGGCTCGGCGTGTACTCGTTCTCCATCGACGTCGAGGGACACGTGTCCGACCGCCGAGTGAGCGACGCGCTGGCCGCGCTGCACCGGCGCTGTGCGGAGGTGCGCTTCCTCGGCTCCTACGCCCGGGCCGACGAGCAGCCGGGCAAGCCGGTGGAGGAACGGGTGGGCGACCAGGCCTTCGCCGCAGCAGAGGAGTGGGTGGCCCGGGTGCGCGCCGGGACGGCGGTCTGACCGTCGTCCTGCAGCACCGCCCATGATCACACAGTGTGCTCCTCCCAGTACTGGAGGCACACCCCGGTACGGGACCGTTCCGTCACACTCGGTCGGGGGCGGGCCTTGCGCTGGAGTGCACTCCAGCTCCTAGCGTCCCCGGCATGAGAGCAGTCACCGGGTTCGCCGCCTCCGGTCCGCGCGCGCCGCTGCGGCCCTTCGAGTTCACCCGCCGGGACCTCCGGCCCGACGACGTCGCCGTCCGCGTCACCCACGTCGGCGTCTGCCACAGCGACCTGCACGCGGTCGAGGCGATGGCCGCCGGCAGCCCGCCGCTGGTGCCCGGACACGAGTTCACCGGGGAGGTGACCGCGGTCGGGGCGGAGGTCACCCGGTTCCGGGTCGGCGACGCGGTCGCGGTGGGCAACATCGTCGACTCGTGCGGTCGGTGCGACAGCTGCCGGGCCCACCGGGAGCCCTACTGCGCCGAGTTCCCCGCGACCACCTACGGCGGCCGCGACCTGCACGACGGCAGCCCCACCCAGGGTGCGTACTCCACGGAGTACGTGGTCCGCGACGCCTTCGTCTACGCCCTGCCCGCCGGGCTCGACGCGGCCGCGGTCGCGCCGCTGATGTGCGCCGGCGTCACGACCTGGTCGCCGCTGCGCCGGGCCGGGGTCGGCCCAGGACAGCAGGTCGGCATCGTGGGCCTGGGCGGGCTCGGCCATCTCGCGGTGCGGTTCGCCGTCGCGATGGGCGCCCGGGTCACGGTGTTCACGAGCTCGCCGGCCAAGGAGGCGGACGCCCGCGCCCTCGGCGCGCACGACGTCGTCGTCTCCACCGACCCGGCGGCGATGGCCGCCGTCGCCGGCCGGCTGGACCTCGTGCTGGACACCGCCTCCGGCGCGCACGACCTCGCGCCCTACCTGGCGGCGCTCCGGTTGGACGGGACGCTCTGCGTGCTCGGCCTCCCGGAGCAGTACGTGGTGTCGCCGATGAGCCTGCTCGGCCGCTCGCTCACCGTCTCCGGGTCCGGGGGCACCGCGGAGACCCAGGAGATGCTCGACTTCTGCGGCGCACACGGTCTCACCGCCGACGTCGAGGTGCTGCCCCTGGCGGAGGTCAACACGGCGTTCGAGCGGCTCGCCCAGGGCGACGTCCGCTACCGGTTCGTGCTGGCGGTGGCCTCGTGACCCGGGTCGACTGGGCCGGGCAGACGACGCTGGTCACCGGTGCCAGCGCGGGGATCGGCGCCGAGTTCGCGCGCCAGCTCGCCGCCCGCGGCTCGGACCTGGTGCTCGTCGCCCGGCGCGCCGACCGGCTGACCGCGCTGGCCGCCGAGCTGACCGCGGCGTCCGGCGTCCGGGTGGACGTCGTCCCGCTCGACCTCGGCCGGCCCGCGGCCGGGTGGGCGCTGGCCGCGGAGGTCGACCGACGGGGCATCGCGGTCACCAGCGTGGTGAACTGCGCCGGCTTCGGCACGCACGGGCCCTTCCACTCGGAGGACGCCGACCGGCTGGCCGAGATGATCGCCGTCGACGTCACCGCCCTGGTCGACGTGAGCCGGGCGTTCGTCGACCGGCTGCGGGCCGGCACCGGCGTGCTGGTGAACGTGGCGAGCATGGCCGCCTACCTGCCCGCGCCCGGCATGGCCGTCTACGCCGCGGCCAAGGCATTCGTGCTGAGCTTCACCGAGGCGCTGTGGGCCGAGTCGCGGGACAGCGGACTGCGGGTGCTCGCCCTCTCGCCGGGCGCCACCGACACCGAGTTCTTCGACGTCGTGGGCAACGACGCCGCCGACGGCGGCCGGGGCCGGCAGTCGCCGCAGGAGGTGGTGGCCACCGCGTTCCGGGCGCTCGACCGACGCAACCCGCCGCCCAGCATGGCGGTCGGCCGGGCCAACCGGGCCTCGGTCCGGGCCGTGCGGCTGCTGACCCGGCGGCGCGCGGTGCTGCTGATGGCCGCGATCACCGGTCGGGCGGCCGAGGACGGGGTGGCGCGCCGTGCCGCCGCCTAGCCTGGCGGTCATGACCGCGGTCACCCGGGAGACGTCCCTCGGCATCCGGCAGGTCTCCGAGGAGACCGGCCTGAGCATCGACACGCTGCGCTGGTACGAGCGGGAGGGGCTGCTGCCGCTCGTGGAGCGGAGCGCCGACGGCCGGCGGCGCTACCCGCCGGGGGCGCTGAGGTTCATCCGGCTGGTGCAGGCGCTGCGCCGGACCGGGATGCCGGTGGCCGACGTCCGGCGCTTCGTCACCCTCGGCGGCGGGGAGCTGGCGCACCACCCGGAGCGGATGGCGCTGCTGGAGCAGCAGTGCGCCCAGATCGAGCAGCGGATGGTCGAGCTGCGCGACGACCTGGCCGTGGTGCAGGCCAAGATCGCCCAGTACCGCGAGCTGATCGCCCGCGGGGTGGACTGCGAGGACGAGCTGCCCGACGACCTGCTCGCGCAGATCTCCGCCGACCCGCGGCTGCGCCGGGTCGTGCCGGGCTTGCCCGCCTAGAGGTAGAGGCCGGTCGACTCCTCGATCCGCTCGGCGGCGACGGCGTGCACGTCGCGTTCGCGCAGGATGACCAGGTCCTCGCCGTGCACCTCGACCTCGTGCTGGTCCTCGGGGGAGAACAGCACCCGGTCGCCGACCTTGATCTGCCGCACGTTCGGGCCGATGCCCTTCGCCTCTCCCCAGACCAGCCGCTTGGCGACCTGGGCAGTGGCCGGGATGAGGATGCCGCCGCTGGACCGGCGGTCGCCGTCCTCCTTGCGGAGGGAGACCAGCAACCGGTCGTGCAGCATCTTGATCGGCAACCCGCCGGCGTTCGCGTCGTCCTCAGGCACGTCCATGAACGCTACCTCGCGGTGTTGCCCCGGACCGGCCCCCTTGCAGGGGCCCGCCCCGAGCTCGCGAGGGGTGGGGGGCAAGGGGTCCTCACGCCCAGCCGAGGGCGTGCAGCTTCTCCTCGTCGATGCCGAAGTGGTGGGCGATCTCGTGGACGACGGTGATCGTGACCTCCTCGGCCACCTGCTCCTCGTCCTCGCAGATGTCGCAGATCGCCTCGCGGTAGATCATGATCCGGTCCGGCAGCGCCCCGGAGTGGTCCCAGCCGCGCTCGGTCAGCGCGTAGCCCTCGTAGACGCCCAGCAGGTCCGGTTCCTCGGGGTTCCGGTCCTCGACCAGCACGACGACGTTGTCCAGCAGCGCCATCAGCTCCTCGGGCACCTCGTCCAGGGCGTCGGCGACGAGCTCCTCGAAGCGGCGGAGCGGGATCGCGTCCATCAGCGCCGGGTCACCAGCTGGTCGGCAGCGGGCGGCCCTCCTCGTAGCCCGCTGCGCTCTGCACGCCCAGCACCGCACGCTCGTGCAGCTCGTCGACCGTGCGCGCCCCGGCGTAGGTGCACGACGAGCGGACGCCGGCCACGACCTGGTCGATCAGGTCCTCGACGCCGGGCCGGGCCGGGTCCAGGTACATCCGCGAGGAGCTGATCCCCTCCTCGAACAGCCCGGCGCGGGCCCGGTCGAAGCCGCTCTGCGTCGACGTCCGGGCCTTGACCGCGCGGGCCGAGGCCATCCCGAAGCTCTCCTTGTACCGGCGGCCGGTGCCGTCCTCGTACAGGTCCCCGGCGCTCTCGTAGGTGCCGGCGAACCAGGAGCCGACCATCACGTTCGCCGCGCCGGCGGCCAGCGCGAGGGCGATGTCGCGGGGGTGCCGCACGCCGCCGTCGGCCCAGACGTGCCGGCCCAGCTCGCGGGCGGCCGCGGCGCACTCCTCGACCGCGGAGAACTGCGGGCGGCCGACGCCGGTCATCATCCGGGTGGTGCACATGGCGCCGGGGCCGACGCCGACCTTGACGACGTCCGCCCCGGCCTCGATCAGGTCGCGGGTGCCCTGCGCGGTCACCACGTTGCCGGCGACGACCGGCGTCGAGCCGGCCACCGAGCGCACCGCGGCCACCGCCTCGATGGCCTTCTCCTGGTGCCCGTGGGCGGTGTCGACGACGAGCACGTCGACCCCGGCGGCGAGCAGGGCGCTGGCCTTGCCGGCGACGTCGCCGTTGATGCCGACCGCCGCGGAGGTGAGCAGCTGACCGTCGGGCCCGGTGGCCGGGGTGTAGATCGCCGAGCGCAGCGCGCCCTTGCGGGTGATGACGCCGACCAGCCGGTCGCCCTCGACCACCGGGGCCGCGCTCACCCGCTCCCCGGACAGGACGTCGAAGACCTTGGGCAGGTCGGTGCCGGCCGGGATGGTCAGCGGGTCGCGGGTCATCACCTCGGCCAGCTGGGTGAACCGGTCGACGCCCTGGCACTGGCCGTCGGTGACGATGCCGACCGGGGCACCGGCCTCGACCACCACGACGATGCCGTGCGCCCGCTTGGTCAGCAGCGACAGCGCCTCACCCACGGTGGAGGTGGGGGAGAGCGTGATCGGGGTGTCGTAGACCGGGTGCCGGTGCTTCACCCAGGACACCACCTCGCCGACGACGTCGACCGGGATGTCCTGCGGCAGGACGGCGAGGCCACCGCGCCGGGCCACGGTCTCGGCCATCCGCCGTCCGGAGATCGCGGTCATGTTGGCGACGACGATCGGGATCGTCGTCCCCACCCGGTCCGGGGTGGTCAGGTCGACCTCCAGCCGGGAACCGACCGTCGAGTGCGCCGGCACCATGAAGACGTCGGCGTAGGTCAGGTCGTGGGCCGGGCGGGCGTCACCGAGGAACCGCATGCCCCCAGTGTCCCGCAGTCGCCGGACGCCGGAGTCACGGCGGTCCTCTTGGCAGGACTTGCCCGCCTGTCGGTGCCGACGACCGCGATCGGCTCACTAGCGTGCCGCCGGTACGGACCTCCGATAGGCGGTCTTCCGCCGATCGGGGTGGTGGCGCCGTCGTGCCGCTCGTCGTCTCCTACACCGCTGCGGCACCGCAGACCGTCTCCGGGACGGTGACCCTTGTCGTGCAATGAGCGCACCGGGGGCCGGGGCCGGACGGCGCGGGCGGTCCTCGCCGGGGCGGTGCTGGCCCTCACCGCGACCACGACCGCCTGCGGGTCGGGGTCGGGCACGGAGGCCGCAGCGGGCACCGCCGCTCCGGCGGGCACGGCTGCCGACTCGGTCACCCGGCAGCTCGCGGAGGTGGAGTTCGTCCGCCAGTGCACGATCGCCTCGCTGAGCTTCGCCGAGGAGGCCGGGATCACCACCGACCTCGACGACCGCCTCGCCGCCGCCGGCTTCACCCACCAGCAGTGGAAGGAGTGGCACGACGCGCTCGTCGACTCCCCGGCGTTGGTCGACCAGTTCGCCGAGATCAGCGCCGCGGGTTGTCCCGGGGGCTGACCGGGTCAGTTCCGGACGGGGACGAGCTGGTCCTCGGCGACCGGTCCCTCGGGGAGCGCGATCCCACCGGCGAAGCCCACCCGCGGCATCGCCGTCCACACTGGCGCCCGCCGGGTGAGCGCGGCGACCAGGCCACGCAGCCGGAACCAGGCGTGCACCTGGCGGTAGCCCACGTTCTCCAGCACCCCGGCGGCCAGCAGGGCCAGCAGGTCCCGGCCCCGGCGGTACCGGTGGAAGGTGAACTCCTCGACCGCGATCGTGGTCGTCGACAACAGCGTCCCCAGCGCCAGGGCGAAGCCGACCATCAGCAGCGCCGTGCCGACGTCCAGCAGCCCCAGGCCGGCCGACAGGGCCACCGAGGCCAGCCCCACCACCTCGACCACCGGGCCGAGCAGTTCGAACAGCAGGAAGAACGGCAGCGCGATGGTGCCCACGGCGCCGTAGCGGGGGTTGCCCATCATCCGGCGGTGCTTCCACAGCAGCTGTCCCAGGCCGTGGGCCCAGCGCTTGCGCTGCCGGCCCAGCACCTGCCACGTCTCCGGCACCTCGGTCCAGCAGACCGGCTCCG
The DNA here is from genome assembly GCF_011039295.1 of Modestobacter sp. KNN46-3. NCBI lineage: Bacteria > Bacillati > Actinomycetota > Actinomycetes > Geodermatophilales > Geodermatophilaceae > Modestobacter > Modestobacter sp. KNN46-3. The sequence goes on from NZ_JAAKGN010000133.1 coordinate 13,825, forward strand.
GCACGAAGACGACGCGGTGCGGACGACGCTCGCGGCGCAGCTTCTCCTGCAGGGTGACGACCAGCTCGGCGTCCTCGGCCAGCGACCGCGGGTCCAGGCCACCGATCTCGACGAGCAGGTCACGGCGGAACAGCCCGAAGGCCCCGGAGATGATCAGCAGTGCGTTCGCGTCCGCCCAGCCGGTGCGCCCCAGCAGGAACGAGCGCAGGTACTCCACGGCCTGGATCCGCACCAGCCAGTTGCGCGACAGCCGCGGCTCCAGCACGGTGCCCCGGTCGGTGAGCGCCCCGTTGGCCGTCCGGATCACGCCACCGGAGGCCACCACCTGGGT
>NZ_JAAKGN010000134.1:0-14141 GCF_011039295.1 Modestobacter sp. KNN46-3
CGTCCCACCCTCCCCCGCCCGGCAGGCCCGGACCGAGGCCCTTGCCGTGCTGGTGCGCTGCTGGCTGCGGGAGACCGACACCCCGGTGCCTGGTCCCGGCCCCGTGCACGTGGCGCTCCCGGCCACCGGGCGAGCCCTCGTGGTCGACGTCGTCCGCCGCTCCCCCAGCGGACGCCACGACCTGGGCGCGGTCACCGCACCCGACGGAGTCGCCCTCGACGTCGACACGGTCGCCGGGTGGCTCACCGCTGAGGCCGCCGCCCGCGCGGACCTGCCCGCCGGCCACGGCGAGGACGCCCGCGCCCGGATCACCGAGTCCGCCGACCGGGCCGCGGGGTACGCAGTGCTCCGGGCCACGGACCCCGAGCCGCCGACCGGCCTGCCGCCATGGCTGGCCGCCGAGCAGGGGCTGCTGGCCGGGCACCCGTGGCACCCGATGACCAAGAGCCGCGACGGCCTCCCCGACGCCGAGGACGCCGCCTACGCCCCCGAGGCCCGGGGACGCTTCCCGCTGCACTGGTTCGCCGCCCGGCGGGAGTTCCTGGCGAGCGGCAGCGTCATCGGCGAGGTCCCCGCCCTGCTCCGGGAGCTGGCCGGCGACCTCGAGGTGCCGGCGGGGTTCGTCCCGGTCCCGGCCCACCCGTGGCAGGCCGCGCGGCTGGCGGCGCGCCCCGGTGCGGCGGTCCTCCTGGGGCGCGGCGACCTGGTTGACCTGGGCCCCGCCGGGCCCCTGTGGTGGGCCACCTCCTCGCTGCGCACCGTCGCCCGCCCGGACGCGCCGGTGATGCTCAAGCTCAGCCTCGGGCTGCGGGTGACCAACAGCCGCCGGGAGAACCTGCGCAGTGAGCTGCGGCTCGGCGTGCGCACCGCCGAGCTGGTCGATGCCGGTCTGGGCGCCGCGCTGGCCGCAGCGCACCCGCACTTCGGGCTGGTCCGCGACCCGGCCTGGGTGGGGGTCGACGGACCCGACGGGCCGGTCGGACTGGACACGGTGGTCCGCGAGCAGCCCTTCCGGGCGGCCGACCGGGTGGCCTGCGCCGGTGCCCTCGTCGACGCCCGCCCCGACCGGGGGCGCCCCCCGGCCGCCGACCTGGTGCGCGCGCTCGCGACGAGGACCGGCCTGTCGGTGCCCCGGGCGGCGGCGCTCTGGTACCGCCGGTGGCTGGACGCCGTCGCCACGCCCCTGCTGTGGCTGCACGGCCGCTGCGGGATCGGCCTGGAAGCGCACCTGCAGAACGTGCTCGTCGGGCTGGACTGCGACGGGCTGCCCGACCGCGGCTGGTACCGGGACAATCAGGGCTGGTACGCCGCCGCCTCCCACGTGCCGGAACTGGAGGTCCTGCTGCCCGGGATCGCCCAGGACGCCGGCCTGGTGTTCGACGACGCGCTGGTCACCGACCGGGTCGTCTACTACCTCGGGGTCAACAACCTGATCGGCTGCGCCGCCGCCCTCGCCGGCGCGGGGCTCGCCGACGAGCCGGACCTGCTCGGCGTGCTGGCGGACGTGCTCCGCGACCACCTGGCCGGGCCGCATCCGTCCCCGGCCGCCGCGCTGCTGCTTGAGGGGGACCGGCTCCCGGTCAAGGCCAACCTGCTCACCGGGGTCTCCGGCCGAGACGAGCTCGACGGTCCCGTCGCCGCCCAGTCGGTGTACGTGCAGGTGCCCAACCCGCTCAGAGAGGTGCGACCGTGACCACCCACGACCTGCTCGGGATCGGTTTGGGGCCCTTCGGGCTCTCGCTGGCCGCTCTCGCCGACGGGGTCGATGACCTCGACGCCGTCTTCCTCGACCAACGGCCGGCCATGTCATGGCACCCGGGGCTGCTCCTCGAGGGTGCGACGCTGCAGGTGCCGTTCCTCGCCGACCTGGTGACCCTGGTGGACCCGACCAGTCGGTGGTCCTACCTGGCCTACCTCCGAGCGCAGGGCCGGTTGTTCCGCTTCTACCTCGCCGAGCGGTTCCAGGTGCCGCGCACGGAGTACGACGACTACCTGCGCTGGGTCGCCGAGTCCTTGCCCAGCTGCCGGTTCGGCCGGCGCGTGGACGCGGTGGAGTGGGACGGCGAGGCCTTCGTGGCTTCGATCACCGACAGCGCCACGTCGCGCCGCAGCACCCTGCGCGCCCGCAACGTCGTCCTGGGGGTGGGCACCGAGCCGGTCGTTCCCGCGCCGTTCGCGCAGCTACTGGGCAAGCGCGTGGTGCACGCCGGCCAGTACCTCGACGCCCGGCCGGCCCTGCTCGAGGCCGGGTCGGTGACCGTGGTGGGGTCCGGGCAGTCCGGCGCAGAGGTCTTTCTGGACCTGCTGCGCGCCCAGGGGCAGACCGGCTCGCGGCTGCGCTGGCTGACCCGCACGCCGGCCTTCGCGCCCATGGAGTACTCCAAGCTCGGACTGGAGCACTTCACCCCGGACTACTCCAGCTACTTCCGTGGCTTGCCCGAGGCGACGCGGGACGCGCTGCTGCCGGCGCAGTGGCAGCTGTACAAGGGCATCAGCGCGACCACGATCGCCGAGCTCTACGACCTGCTCTACGAACGCACGGTCGGGGGGCGGCAGGTCGACGCGGTGCTGCAACCGGCCGTGGCCGTCGAGGCGGCCCGCGCAGAGGGCGACGGCTACGTCCTGGACTGCCGGCAGGTGCAGCAGGACCGCGCTTTCGCCGTGCCCACCGACGCCGTCGTGCTGGCGACCGGCTACGCCGCCCGGCGGCCGGCGCTGCTCGGCCCGTTGCTCCCGCTGATGGACCTCGACGGGCGGGGCCGGTACCGGGTTGACGCCGATCACCGGGTGGCCCTGCGCTGCCCGGGCGGGCTGTACGTGCAGAACGCGGAGACGCACACCCACGGCGTCGGCGCACCCGACCTGGGGCTGGGCGCCTGGCGCAGCGCGACCATCCTCGGCGCGGTCACGGGTCGCCCGCTGGTCGACGTCCCGCAGCAGGGGGCGTTCACCACCTTCGGCGCGCCGTGAGGCCCCGGCTGGTCCTCGCGCTGGTCGTCGCGTTCCAACTGGTCGCCGAGACGGCGTTGACGCCCTACTGGCCGCTGCTGCTGCACGCACTCTTCGGCGTGGAGGAGCTCGCCGCCACCGGCACCTACCTCACCGTCTGCCGGGTCGCCGGGCTGGCGGCCCTGCCGCTGTGGGGGCTCGCGGCCCGCCGATGGTCGCTGCCGCACCTGCTGGTGGCCGGACTGCTGGGCTCGGCGGTGTTCGACCTCGGGCTCGCGCTGGCGCCGTCCCTCGCGGTGTTCACAGCCCTGTCCGCCGGGGTGGTGGCCACCGGGAGCTCCATGGTGCTGGCCTATCCGGCGCTGGTGGCGGTGGCCGACCGCGGGCGGGGCGGCGACCGGCTGTCGGGGATCGTCGTCTACGCCGCGGTCTTCCACGCCGCCTCCGTCCTGGCCACGCTGGTCGGCGCCGGCGTGGTGGCGCTGCCGCAACCTCGGCTCGGGCTGGCGGCCTTCGCGGTCGCCGACCTGTTGCTCGCCGTCGCGGTCTGGCGAGTGGTCGCCCAGCGCCGGGCCGCGGTGCCGGTGCCGGTGCCGGTGCCGGCCGACGAGGTCGGGTCCGGACCCGTGGAGGACGCCGTCCGGCGGCGACTGCCCGCCGGGGCGCTGCTCGGGGTGGCCGCGCTGGCCGTCCTGGTCGACCTCGGCACCGCCGTGCCCCGCCCCTTCTTCACCGAGCTGGTGCTCCGCGGGGGGGGCTCGCTGACCGCGGCCGCCGTCCTCTTCCTGCTGCCTGCCCTGGCCGCACTGTCCGTCCTGCCTGCGGCGCGGCCGCTGGCCCGGCGCCTGGGCGGCCGGCTGCTGCCGGCCGGCGCGGTGGTGGCCGCCGGCGGGCTGGCGCTGCAGGCGCTCAGCGGCGCGGCGGGCCCGGCCGCGCTGACCGCGCTCGCCGTCGGACGGGTGACTCTCGGCCTCGGACTGGGGCTGCTCGTGGTCGCCGTGGACCTGCGGGTCTTCGCCGCGGTCGGCACCGACGGACCCGGCTTCACCGCCGTGGAGACCGCACGCTCAGGCGCCCTGCTGGCCGCACCGCTGCTCGCCACCGCCACGGCGGCGGTCGCGCTGCCCGCGCCCCTGGCCGTCGCCGCGGTCCTCATGGCGGCGGCCGCGCTGGTGTCCACACGCCTCCGGTACGGCGCGCCCCCGTCCGCCGCTCACCCAGCTGATCCCGTCGTCCTCGAACACGTCCCCGTCCCGGAGGTCCGGAATGAACCCACCCACTGACGTCCCCGATCCGACCTGGCAGGACGCCGGGCGGCGCCTGGTGGCCAAGGCCCTGGCCGAGCTGTCCTACGAGCAGCTGCTCACCCCCGTCCCCGACGGACCGGGGAGGTGGCGGCTGGAACTCCCGGGAGCGCCGGTCCACCGCTTCCGCGGCCGCCGGGGCGGTTTCGGCACCTGGCGGATCGACCCCCGCAGCATCCTCCGCGGTGACCGGCCCGCGCTCGACCCGGTGCGCTTCCTGCTCGACGCCCGCCCGGCGCTCGACCTCGACGGTCCGACCACCGCCGAGGTGGTGCGCGAGCTGACCGCGACGCACGCCGCCGAGGCCCGGCTGCTCGCCGACGGCCGGCCGGCCGCGGCGCTGGCCGAACTCCCCTACGCCGAGCTGGAGCAGCACCTGACCGGTCACCCGGTGCTGGTGCTCAATAAGGGCCGACTGGGGTTCGACGCCGCCGACCTGGACCGGTACGCACCCGAGTCCCGCAGCACGATCCGTCTCCGGTGGTACGCCGCGCACCGCTCCGTCGCCGGCTTCCAGGCCGTGCCCGGGCTCGACCAGGCACGGCTGCTCACCGAGGAGCTCGACCCGACGACCCGGCAGGCCTTCGCCGCCACGCTCGCCGGCCACGGCGTCGACCCGGCCGCCTACGTCTGGCTGCCCGTGCACCCCTTCCAGGACGAGACCGTCGTGCGCCCCCTGTTCGCCCGGTACCTGGCCGACCGGCGGCTGGTGCCGCTCGGCGAGGCACCGGCGGCCTACCGGCCGGTCCAGTCGGTGCGCACGCTGGTCGCCCCCGGCCACCGGGACGTCAAGACGCCGCTGATGATGCGCAACACCCTCGTGTGGCGGGGGCTCGGTACCCGCGCGACCGCGGCCGCCCCGGACGTCAGCGCCTGGCTGGCGACCCTGCCGGCCGGGGATCCCGAGCTGCGGGCCACCGGGCTGGGGCTGCTCGGGGAAGTCGCCAGCGTAGTCGTCTCCCACGACCTCTACGACGAGGTCGACGACGTGCCCTACCGCTATCGGGAGCTGCTCGGTGCGGTGTGGCGCGAGCCGGTCGCCGCCCACCTGCGGCCGGGGGAACGGGCGCGGTCGCTCGCGGCCCTGCTGCACGTCGACCCCGCGGGGGGAGCCGTCCTGACCGAGCTCGTCGCCCGCTCCGGCCTCGCCCCGCAGGACTGGCTGGCCCGGCTGTGCGAGGCGCTGCTGCCGGGGCTGCTGCTGTGCCTCACCCGCCACGGCGTGGCCTTCTGCCCGCACGGCGAGAACACCGTGGTCGTCTACGGGACCGACGACGTGCCGGTGCGGGTCCTGGTCAAGGACTTCGCCGAGGACGTCACGCTGCTGCCCGGTCGCGACTACCCGGGGCTGTCCGAGCGGGCCGACCGGGTGCTGGTGCGCTGGCCGGCCCAGGAGATGGCGCACACCATCACCAGCGCCGTCTTCGCCGGGCACTTCCGCTTCCTCGCCGGCGTGGCCGAGGACCATCTGGGCGTTCCGGAGGACGCCTTCTGGGCCCTCGTGCGGGAGTCCTTGCTGACCTGGCGGGCGGGCCATCCCGACCTCGCCGAGGCCTTCGACGCCCTGGGCCTCCTCGTCCCCGAGGTCGAGCGGGTCGCGCTCAACCGGGAGCACCTGACCGGGGGCGGGTTCCACGACCGTGCCGACCGCGACGCCGCTCCCGATGTCGTGCACGGCTTCGCGCCCAACCCGCTGTCCGCCGTCCCCGCGGAGGTCCCGGCGTGACCACCCTCGAGGAGCTGCGTGCCCAGGTCGACGCCGGCCGGGTCGACGAGGTCGTCCTGGCGCTGCCCGACCTCGCCGGCCGACTGCAGGGCACCCGACTGTCGGCCCGGCACTTCCTGGACACCACTGTCACCGACGGCTTCGGCGCCTGCACCTATCTGCTCACCACGGACGTCGACATGGTCGTCACTGCGCCCTCGGCGGAGCTCGATCCCGAGGGCACCGGCTACGGCGACATGGTCCTGGTGCCGGACCTGGCCACGCTGCGACCGCTGCCCTGGGACGCCGGAACCGTCCTGGTGCTCGCGGACGCCCGCCACCCCGACGGCAGACCGGTCCAGGTCGCCCCTCGGCAGGTCCTGCGGACGCAGGTCGAGGCGCTGGCCGCGCACGGGCTGGCCCCCCTGGCCGGGGTGGAACTGGAGTTCCGGGTCTTCACCGAGTCCTACGCGGCCGCCGAGGCTGCCGGGTGGTCCCGGCTCACTCCCGCCACCCGTAGCGGCGTCGACTACGCCTTGGTCGGGTTGGAGCGCATGGACGCGCTCACCCGCCGGCTGCGTCGGGAGACCGTCTCCGCCGGGCTGCGACTCGAGTCGGCACGTGGCGAGTGCGCTCCGGGCCAGTACGAGATTGTTTTCCGCTACGACGATGCCCTCGCCGCCGCCGACTCGGCCGCGTTCTACAAGACGGCGGCCAAGCAGATCGCCGCACAGGAGGGCATGGCCTTGACCTTCATGCCCAAGTACGACGCCGCAGAGGGCAACTCCTGCCACCTGCACGTCAGCCTCCGGGGCGCCGACGGCACACCCGTTCTGGCCGGCGATGGCCCCCACGGGGAGTCCCCGCTGCTGCGCCGGGTCCTCGCCGGCCAGCTCGCCTGTCTCCGGGAACTGACCCTGCTGTTCGCCCCCACGGTCAACGCCTACAAGCGGTTGAGCCCCGGGGCCTTCGCCCCCACTTCGGTCGCGTGGGGGCCGGACAACCGGCTGGCGGCCCTGCGCCTGGTCGGCTCGGGCCCGTCGCTGCGCATCGAACACCGTGTCCCGGGTGGTGACGCCGATCCCCACCTGGCCCTGGCCGCGGTGCTGCTCGCCGCCCGGCACGGCATCGAGACGGACCTACCGCTGGCGGAACCGGTGCGGGGCGCACCCGGGCCGGAGGCGCCGACCCTGCCGACCTCCCTGGCCGAGGCCGCCGACCTCCTCGACCGCAGCGAAATCGCCCGCAAGGGCCTCGGGGACGGCGTCGTCGACGCCCTCGTCGCCACGGCCCGCGCGGAGTGGGCCGCCTATTCACGAACCGTCACCGACTGGGAACGTGCCCGAAACTTCGAGCGTCGGTGACGTGACCCCTAGTGACGCCGGCCCGGAGCGGACGCCCCGGGCCGGTCACCGCTCAGGCGGACTTCTTCCCCACCAACCCGTGCGGGTCGATGACGTACTTCTTCGCGGCACCCGAGTCGAACTCCTGGTACCCCTTCGGGGCCTCGTCCAGCGAGATCACCGTGGCGTTGACCGCCTTCGCGATCTGCACCTTGTCGTGGAGGATCGCCTTCATCAGGCCGAGGTTGTAGCGCATCACCGGGCACTGCCCGGTGGTGAAGGACAGCGACTTCGCCCAGCCGGTGCCCAGGCTGAGGGACAGCGAGCCGACCTTGGCCGCCTCGTCGATGCCCCCGGGGTCACCGGTGACGTAGAGCCCCGGGATGCCGATGGCGCCGCCGGCCGCGGTGACCTCCATCAGCGAGTTCAGCACCGTCGCCGGCGCCTCCTTGCCCGCTCCCTCGCCGTGGCCACGGGCCTCGAAGCCCACCGCGTCGACGGCGGCGTCCACCTGTGGCTCGCCCAGGATCTGCTCGATCTGGTCCTGCGGCGAGCCCTTGGACACGTCGACGGTCTCGCATCCGAAGCTGCGCGCCTGGGCCAGCCGCTGCTCGACGAGGTCGGCGACGATCACCACCGACGCGCCCAGCAGCTGGGCGCCGACGGCCGCCGCGAGCCCCACCGGGCCGGCTCCGGCGATGTAGACGGTCGAGCCGGGCTTCACCCCGGCGGTGACCGCCCCGTGGAAGCCGGTCGGGAAGATGTCCGAGAGCATGGTCAGGTCCAGGATCTTCTCCATGGCCTGGTCCTTGTTCGGGAACTTCAGCAGGTTCCAGTCGGCGTAGGGCACCGTCACGTACTCGGCCTGCCCGCCGACCCAACCGCCCATGTCCACGTACCCGTAGGCCGCACCGGGACGTGCCGGGTTGACGTTCAGACAGATCCCGGTCTTGCCCTCCTTGCAGTTCCGACAGCGCCCGCAGGCGATGTTGAACGGCACCGAGCAGAGGTCGCCGACCTCGATGAACTCGACGTCGGACCCCTTCTCCACGACCTCGCCGAGGATCTCGTGGCCGAGCACCAGGTTCGGCGGCGCCGTCGTCCGGCCGCGGACCATGTGCTGGTCGCTGCCGCAGATGTTGGTGGTGACCACCTTGAGGATCACCCCGTGGTTCAGCTTGCGCCCCACGTTGGCCGGGTTCACCCCCGGACCGTCCTGCAGTTCCAGCTTCGGGTAGTCGGTCTCGTGCACCTCGACCTTGCCGGGCTCGATGTACGCAACGCCTCTGTTGCCAGCCATCTGGGAGCTCCTCTGTCCTGGGGGGGTGAAGCGGGTCCTGGGTCGTGCCGCCCTCCCGCGCCCGACTCCTCGTCGTGCATGCAGCGGAGAGCATGTGAGCCCGAGTGTGCTCCAGATCACGAATTGGTGCACAGTCCCCACCTGGCCGGTGCGACCATGCGGACCGGGAGGGGTTTGCCCTGAGAGCAGCACCACTCCTACGGTTCGCTCGCCCCCTCTCGATCAGGAGCCTGCGATGAAGAAGCTCATCAACGACCCGGCAGACGTCGTCGACGACGCCCTGCGCGGCATGGCCGCCGCCCACCCCGAGCTGCGGATCGACGCCGAGCACCGGGTCGTCTTCCGCGGAGACGCCCCGGTGGCGGGGAAGGTCGGGCTCGTCTCCGGAGGCGGCTCCGGCCACGAGCCGCTGCACGGTGGGTTCGTCGGGCTCGGCATGCTCGACGCCGCCTGCGCCGGCGAGGTGTTCACTTCCCCCGTCCCGGACCAGATGGTCGCCGCGACCCAGGGCGTCGACGCGGGTGCCGGCGTGCTCCACATCGTGAAGAACTACACCGGCGACGTCATGAACTTCGAGATGGCCGCCGAGCTGGTGGCCGCGGAGTCCGGCACCGAGGTGGTCGCCGTCGTCACCGACGACGACGTCGCCGTCCAGGACAGCCTGTACACCGCCGGCCGGCGCGGCGTGGGCGTCACCGTGCTGGTGGAGAAGCTGGCCGGCGCCGCCGCCGAGGAGGGCCGTCCGCTGGCCGAGGTCGCCGAGGTGGCCCGCCGGGTCAACGGACAGGGCCGCAGCATGGGCATGGCGCTGACCTCCTGCACCGTGCCGTCCGCCGGCAAGCCCACCTTCGACCTGCCCGCGGGGGAGATGGAGCTGGGCGTGGGCATCCACGGCGAGCCCGGCCGCCGCCGGGTCCCGGTCGCCCCGGCCCGGGAGGTCGCCGAGATGCTGCTGGAGCCGGTGCTGGCCGACCTGGACTTCACCGGCGGCGACGGGGTGCTCGCCTTCGTCAACGGGATGGGCGGGACGCCGCTGCTCGAGCTCTACGTGGTCTACGCCGAGGTGCAGGCGGTGCTGGCCAAGGCCGGCGTGACGGTGGCCCGCTCGCTGGTCGGCTCGTACATGACCAGCCTGGAGATGGCCGGTTGCTCGGTGACGCTGCTCCAGGTCGACGACGAGCTGATCCGGCTCTGGGACGCGCCGGTGTGCACCCCTGCGCTGCGGTGGGGGGTCTGACCGTGGCCGCGCTGGACACCGACGCCCTCGGGGCCTGGGTGCGCGAGTACGCCCGCGCCGTCACCGAGCACCGCGAGGAGCTCACCGAGCTCGACTCGGCCATCGGCGACGCCGACCACGGCACGAACATGCACCGCGGGATGACCGCGGCCGTCGCCGCCCTCGACGCCACCCCGCCGGCCGACGCCGCCGCGCTGCTGAAGACGGTCGCGATGACCATGATCAGCAAGGTCGGGGGCACCAGCGGCCCGCTGTACGGGACGCTCTTCCTCCGGATGTCCGGCGCCCTGGACGACGGCTCCCCGGCTGCCTTCGCCGCTGCGTTCCGAGCCGGGGTCGAGGGCGTCGTCGCCCGCGGCAAGGCCGAACTGGAGGACAAGACGATGGTCGACGCGCTGCTGCCCGCGGCCGACGCCCTCACCGCGGCGGTGGAGGCCGGGCAGGAGCTGGACGCCGCGCTGCGAGCCGCCGCCGACGCCGCCGCGAAGGGGCGCGACTCGGTCACGCCGCTGGTCGCCCGCAAGGGCCGGGCCAGCTACCTGGGCGAGCGCAGCGCGGGCCACGTCGACCCGGGGGCCGCGTCGGCGGTGCTGCTGGTCGAGGCCGCCGCGACGACCCTGCCGGGGAGCTGACCGTGGCCGCCGTGGGCATCGTCGTCGTCTCGCACAGCCGGCCGCTGGCCGAGGCCGCGGTCGAGCTGGCCCGGCAGATGCTGCCGAACTCGACCCTGGCCATCGAGGTGGCCGCCGGCACCGATGACGGCGGGCTGGGCACCGACGCCGTCGCCGTCTCCACCGCGATCACGACCGCGGACACCGGCGACGGCGTGGTCGTGCTGATGGACCTGGGCAGCGCGGTCATGTCGGCCGAGACGGCGCTGGAGCTGCTGGACGACGACGTCCGGTCGCGAGTGGTGCTCAGCGCTGCCCCGCTGGTCGAGGGCCTGGTCGGTGCGGCGGTCGTCGCCGCCGGCGGCGCCGACCGGGACCGGGTGGCCGCCGAGGCACTGCGCGGCCTGGCCCCCAAGCAGGCCCACCTGAGCTGAAGGGCGGGCCTGAGCCTCCGGTCGACTCGGCCGGCCGGGGCCTCAGGCGGGGAGCAGCAGGGTGGCGTAGAGGGTCAGGCCGGGGCCGAAGGCCATCGCGACCACCGGGCCGTCGACGTCCCCGAGCTCGTCGAGCACCAGGAGCACGGTCGCCGAGGAGCAGTTGCCGTGCTCGGCGAGCACCCGGCGCGAGGGGGTCATCTGCTCCTCGGCGAGCCCGAGCTCGTCCCGGACGACGTCCAGGATCCGCGGCCCGCCCGGGTGCACGGCCCAGCCCGCGACGTCCTCGACCCGCAGGCCGGCCTCGGTGAGCAGCTCCTCGACCACGCCGCCGACGTGCCGGGCGAGCACGTCGGGCACCCGGGGGGACAGGCCCATCCGGAAACCGAGGTCGGTGACGTCCCAGGTCATGTGGTCGGCGGTGGCGTGGTCGGTGCGCGCCACCATCCCGGCGACCCGCCGGCCCCGTCGCGCGGCGGGTTCGACGACGACCGCGGCCGCGGCGTCGCTGAACAGCGCGTGGGTGACGACCTGCTCCAGGTCGGCGACGGCCGGCTGCACGTGCAGGCTGGTCAGCTCCAGGCACAGCAGCACGGCCGGCCGGGAACGTGCGGTGACGAAGTCGGTGACCGCAGCCAGCCCGGGCAGCGCCGCGTAGCAGCCCATGTGGCCGACGAGCAGCCGCTGCAACCCCAGCGGCATGCCCAGGTCACTGGAGAGCCGGATGTCCAGCCCCGGGGTGGCGTACCCGGTGCAGGTGGCGACGGCGAACTGCCCGACGTCCCCGGGAGCCAGCCCGGCGGCGTCCAGCGCCGTGGCGACGGCCTGCTTCCCCAGCGGCAGGCCCTCCGTGACGTAACGCTCCATGCGGGCCCCGGTGCCCCACTGCGAGACGTCCTCGTCGACGGGGTTGACCACCGCGTGCCGGCTCCGCACGCCGGCGGCGTGGAACACCCGCTCGGCGGCCCGCAGCCCGGCGTACTTCTCGGCGAAGTAGCCGTCCCAGACCTCGCCCTGCTCGTACCGCGCCGGCAGTGCCCGACCCGATCCGGTGATGACGGCGGCGCTCACCAGGCCGTTCCCGGCGCGTGGGGGGTGGCGGGACCGCAGACGCTCATGACCCGACGGTACGTGCGGAGCCCGGCGTCCGCCGCTCGGCGCCGGGCTCTGCACGCTTGGTCGCCGAGCCGGCGAACAAGATCCCGGTCCAGGGCATGGTGCGCATCCGCACGGTGTCCCGTCGCCCCCGCCGCCAGGCGACCAGGTCGCGCACCGACGGGCGCAGACCGACCAACCGGAGGTCCAGCCCCAGCCGGTCCGCGGTGGCCAGCAGCGCCCGCCGGTCGACGAACAGCGCCGGGTCGTGGATGCCCGGCGGCGGCCCGCCGGGCATCCGCTCGGCGATCCGGACGGCCACCAGCGGGGCGAGCCGGGTGGCCGCGATCGAGTCGATGACCAGCAGGCCACCCGGCTTGAGCAGCCGGGCGCTCTCGGCGAGCACCTGCCCGGGGTCCTCGACGTGCTCGAGGATCTCCCCGGCGGTCACGACGTCGGCACACCCGTCGGCGAGCGGGACGGCGAGCACCGACCCGCGCACGACCCCGACGCCGTGCCGGCGGGCGACCTGCAGCCCGGGGAGGCCGATGTCGACCCCGACGTGCCGGTACCCCAGCCGCTGCACGTGCGGGGCCATCAGGCCACCACCGCAGGCCAGGTCGACCAGGACCGCACCGGGTGTCGACGCCGGTGGCACGTGACCGGCCCGCGAGGCGGCGATCCACTGGAGCATCGCGAAGCCCCCGCGCGGGTCCCACCACTGGTCGGCCAGCTGGTCGTACTGCGCCGGGTCGTTGCGCTGCACGCCGCGGACGCTACTTGCCCTTGAGCGGGTCGTGGCCCCAGTTCATCAGCGACCACCGCCACTTCGACGTCTCGACGTCCTCCTTGGCAGGCTCCTGCGCCAGGTGCCGCTGCACGTAGCCGTGCACCTTGCGCATGTGCGCCAGGTCGTCGTCGGTGAGGTCGGCCTTCTTCGTGCGCAGCAGCTGCACGATCCGCCGACCCGACTCGTGGCCGGTGGACTCTGCCGACCCGCTGCTCTTCTGCCCCACCGACTGCGACTCCTCGGTGGCCAGCCACTCCTCCAGCTCGCCGGGGGTCATGTTCACCGCCTCGCCGAACTCACGGCGGACGGCGTCGGCGTCCTCGGCCTGGTGCTGGGGCATGGGGCGTCTCCCGGGTGTTGATCGACTGCGCCTGCGGTACCGCAGGTGGGTGGCGGAGAAACTGTTCGACGCGGAGCGGTCTGCACTGGCTCGTGGCGAGACGCTCGACCAGGTGCTGGACCGCAACGTCAACGAGGTGCTGCAGGAGATCCGGGTGGCGATCACCGCCGTCCAGGTCCTCTTCGCCTTCCTGCTGACCCTGCCGTTCCAGGCGCGCTTCGCCGACCTGGGCGTCTTCGGGACGGCGGTCTACTCGGTCACCATGACCAGCACCGGCCTGGCCACCGTCGTCCTCATCGCCCCGGTCTCCTTCCACCGGATGCTGTTCCGGCGGCGGCAGAAGGCGGCGATCGTCCAGTTCGCCGACCGGTCGCTGATGATCGGCCTCGGCCTCCTCCTGGTCGGCGTCGTCAGTGCGGTGCTGCTCGTGCTGGACGTGGTCCTCGGCCGATGGCCGGCGATCGCGGTGTGCGCGGCGATCGGCGTCGTCGGGCTGACCACCTGGTACCTGCTGCCGCTGCGGCGGCGGACCGAGCGGCCCTCCTAGGCTGGCCGGGTGTTGATCACCGGGAGCGCGCCGTGTCCGTGACCGTGGTGGGGAGCCTCAACGAGGACGTCGTGGTGACCGTCGACCGGCTGCCCGGCCGCGGGGAGACCGTCATCGGCTCATCGGTCGCCGTCCTGCCCGGGGGCAAGGGCGCCAACCAGGCCGCCGCGGCCGGCCGGCTGGGCACCGGGGTGCACATGGTCGGCCGGGTCGGCACCGACCCGGCCGCCGGCCGGCAGCTCGCCGCACTCGCCGACGCGCGGGTCAACGTGGGCCGGGTGCACCGCACCGAGGGCGTGCCCACCGGGACGGCGACGATCCCGGTGGAGGCGGACGGCGGGGAGAACCTGATCGTGGTGGTGCCCGGCGCCAACGCCGAGCTGACCCCGGCGGACGTCGACGTGGAGTCGGTGCACCGCGCAGGCGTGCTGCTGCTCCAGCTGGAGACCCCGCTGGACACGGTCCGGGCCGCGGCCGCCGCCACCC
>NZ_JAAKGN010000135.1:0-13999 GCF_011039295.1 Modestobacter sp. KNN46-3
GGCCGCCTGGACCTGCTCCACCGCTCCCGCCTGCCCGTGCCCCTCGTACTCGGCGACGAGCTCCAGCGCCCGGCGCTCGATCGGCGCGCGGTCCGCCCCGGCGGCGCGGCCGCCCTCCTCCATCGAGATCAGGATGTCGCCGACCTCCTTGCTGGCCTTGTCGGCGATCAGCTGGCGGGCCCGGACGTCCCCGGCGACCAGGACGAACTGGGCGCCGCTCCCGGTGACCAGCCGGTGGAGGTGGTCGGCCACCTGACCGGCGTTCTCCTCCCACTGGTTCTCCGCGGTGTGCATGTAGGTGTTGTGCGCCCACCCGCCGACCTTGACCTTGCGCATGTGGAAGGTGTCGCCCTCGACGGTCTCCTCGTCCGTGGGGCGCCCGGGCGTGGTGGCCACCGAGAGGTCGGCGCCGACCCGGTCGGCGACGACGACCACGTGCGGCACCCGGCCGGCCAGCTGGCGCAACACCGGCAGCAGGTCCGGGTGGGGCGACCAGCGGGCGACCGGGTCGCGCGGGACGTCGGCCAGCGCCTCGTCCAGCACCACCGACCCGTCGGCGGCGACGACGAGGGCTCGACCGCGGAGGGTGGCGATCTCACCGCCGTCGTTGGCCTGCAGCAGCTGGGCGCGCACCGACTCGACCACCCCCCCGGGTGCGCCTGCGGCGGCCAGCTCCTCGGAGATCCCGCGGACCCGCAGTTCGACCTCGGTGTCGGCGTTCTCGGTGGTGTGGGTGACGTCGGCGCAGACCGTGGCGTACGGGCCGGGCGCGCTGAACACCTGCTCCAGGAAGGTCACGTCCATGGGACGGGGGGCTCCTTCGTTTGGTCGACGTGTGCGGACGGGGCCGGCTCTGGGCCCCGATGAGTGCGTCGTCGCGGCCTACCCACCGGTCCCGCCGTCTCACACCCGGTGTGTCAGCCTGCGCCGCCCGGGTAGGCGATCGGCAGACCCCATCCCACGACCGGAAGGAGCCGGGATGTCCGAGCGCGACAGCCTCCCGTTGCCCGACTACGACCACCTGCCCGTGGGGAGCCTCACCTCCCGCATCCGCACCCTGGACGCCGACGGCCTGCAGACCGTGCTGGCCTACGAGAAGTCGCACGCCAACCGTGTGCAGGTCGTCTCGGCGATGAACCACCGGCTCAGCGAGCTGCGATCCGGCGACCAGCCCTCCGGGGGTGACCCGGCCGCCGCCCAGCCCGAGCAGGCCCCGGCGCCGTCCGGCGGATCACCGGTGTCCGAGGCGACCACCGGACCGAAGATCAACCCGCCGTCCCAGGGCGACCCGACGAACCCCGCCCAGCCCCGCTCCACGGGCTGACCGGCCGCGATCAGTGACGGGCCGGCCGCCGGGTCTCGGGACGGCGGCCGGCTCAGTCGCTGAAGGCCGCCACGATGTCCATGACGGCCGGCCCGAGCAGGACGATGAACAGGGTCGGCAAGATGCAGAGGATCAGCGGGAAGATCACCTTGACCGGGATCTGCATGGCCTTCTCCTCGGCCCGCTGGCGGCGCTTGAGGCGCATCTCCTGGGCCTGGGTCCGCAGCACGTCGGCGATCGAGACCCCGTACTGGTCGGCCTGGACCACCGCGCGGATGAACCGGCGCAGGTCCGGGACGGCGGTGCGCTCGGCGAGAGCGAGGTAGGCCTCCCGGCGGGGCTGGCCGACCGCGATGTCCTGGAGGGTGCGCACCAGCTCCTCGGCGAGCGGGCCGGTGCCGTTCTTCCCGGCCCGGGCCATCGCCGACTCGAAGCCCAGCCCCGCCTCCACGGCGATGGTCATCTGGTCCAGCGTGTCGGCCAGCTCCAGGCTGATGGCCTGCTGCCGCTCCTGCCCGCGGCTGTAGAGCAGCAGCTCCGGCACGAAGTAGGCCACGCCGGTCACCGCCACGGCGAGGAGGCCGGGCAGGAGACCAGGGCGACCGGAGACGACCACGAGCCCCAGGCCCGCAGCAACGACGGCGAGCACCAGCTTCGCCGCGATGAGCCGGGGCAGCGGCCAGGCCGCCGGGCGGCCGGCGGTGCCGGCCAGCCGGTTGAGCCGGGCGACGGTGCCGCGCGGCGTCAGCGCCCGGACCAGGCCGGCGCCCGCCCGGGACCCGGACCGGGCCGCGGAGGCAGAGCCCAGGTCCAGACCGCGGGTGAGGTTCTCCCGTGCCTGGACAGCGGCCGGCGCGGGTCGGCTGAGGGTGGCCCAGCCGAGCACCGGCAGCGCGAGGGCCAACGCGACGGCGGCCGTCAGCACGACGAGGGGCAGGTCCATCATCAGAACCGGATCGCCACGGTCTTCTTGAGCCAGAAGCCGCCGACGGCCATCATCACCGCGGCCACCGCGAGCATGGCGTAGCCGGCGAGGCTCTGGGTGAACTTGGCCAGGTAGGCCGGGTTGGTCACCGAGAGGAACGCGACGATGCCGAACGGCAGCGCCATCAGCACGGTCGCCGACAGCTTCCCCTCCGCGGACAGCGCCTTCACCTGACGGCGGATCGCGTTGCGCTCCCGGATGGTGTGGCCGACCGCGTCCAGCACCTCCGCGAGGTTCCCGCCCACTTCCCGGTGGATGGCGATGGCCTGCGCGACCCAGACGAAGTCGTCGCTGCCCATCCGCGCGGCCACCTCGTCCAGGGCGTCGCTGAGGTCGCGTCCCACCCGTGTCTCGTTGACGATCCGGGCGAACTCCTCCGACGTCGGCGCCTCGGCCTCGTGGGACACCGAGTCGACCGACCGGAGCAGGCTGTGCCCGGCCCGCAGGCTGCTGGCCATCAACTGCAGGGAGTCGTCGAGCTGGTCGGCGAACGCGGCCCGCCGTCGTGCGGCCCTGACCTTCAGCAGCAGCCTGGCACCCAGTGGCCCGGCAAGGGCGGCGAGGACGCCGAGCACCGGCCCGCCCAGCAGCGCCCCGGTGGCAGCCAGGCCGAGCGTGGCCACGCCGACCAGCAGGACGAAGTCCGGCAGCGCCGTCGCGATCCCTGCCCGCTCCAGCGCGGCGGTGCCCGAGGCGGCCCGGCCCCGCCTCTCCAGCACCCTGCCCACCGCCGCACCGGCGGCCGCCCCGGCACCGGCGAGTGCAGAGGACGGCGGCGCGGTGGCCGGGTCCAGCCGGCTGAGCGGGACCTGGACGGGGCCCGCGGGCAGGACGACGAGAGCGGTCAGGAGCAGCGCGGCCAGCACAGCCGACACGCCCAGGACGAGGAACGCCGAGGCCATCAGGACCAGCTCCGCTGGCGGGGGACCTCCGGCGCGCCGAAGACCCGCGGGGAGAGCGTGATCCCGAGGTCGTCGAACTTGTCGGTGAACCGCGGGCGGACCCCGGTGGGCACCGGCTTGCCGAGGAACTTCCCGTGTGCGTCGACGCCCGCGGAGTAGTCGAAGAGGAAGGCGTCCTGCAGGGTGACCGTCTCCCCCTCCATGCCCTGCACCTCGGTGACGTGGGTGACCCGCCGGCTGCCGTCACGCAACCGGGTGATCTGCACGACGACGTCGACGGCGGAGGCGATCTGCTCGCGGATCGCCCGCAGCGGCAGGTCCATCCCGGCCATCAGCACGAGCGTCTCCAGCCGGGCGATCGCGTCGCGCGGGGTGTTGGCGTGGACGGTGGACAGCGAGCCGTCGTGGCCGGTGTTCATCGCCTGCAGCATGTCCAGCGACTCACCACCGCGGCACTCCCCCACCACGATGCGATCGGGTCGCATGCGGAGTGAGTTGCGCACCAGGTCGCGGATGGTGATCGCGCCCTTGCCCTCGATGTTGGGCGGTCGGGACTCCAGGCGGACCACGTGGTCCTGTTGCAGCTGCAGCTCGACGGCGTCCTCGATGGTGACGATCCGTTCGCCCTCGGGGATGAAGGAGGACAGCACGTTGAGCAGCGTCGTCTTCCCGGTGCCGGTGCCACCGGAGACGATCACGTTGAGCCGCGCCGCCACGCAGGCGTCGAGCAGCTCGGCCATCTCCGGTGACAGGGTGCCGAAGGCGATCAGGTCGTCGACGGTGAACGGGTCCTTGGAGAACTTGCGGATCGTGAGCGTGGAGCCGCTGAAGGCCAGCGGCGGGATGACGGCGTTGACCCGGGAGCCGTCGGCCAGGCGAGCGTCGACCAGCGGCGAGGACTCGTCGATCCGCCGTCCCACCCGGGAGACGATCCGGTCGATGACCCGGCGCAGGTGCTCCTCGGAGGTGAAGCGCGACGCGGTCCGGCTGAGCCGGCCGTGCTGCTCGACGTAGATGGAGTCCGGGCCGTTCACCATGATCTCGGTGACCGCGGGGTCGTCGAGCAGCCGCTGCAGCGGGCCGTAACCCAGGACGTCGTCGGCCAGCTCGGCGGTGAGCCGCTGCCGCTCGTCGCTGCTGAGCGGGACGCTCTCCTCCTCCACCACCTCGTCGAGCTCGCCGAGCACGATGGCGCGGAGCTGGTCCTCGCTCAGGCTCGGGTCGTTCATCCGGCTGCCCATGCGCTCGAACAGCGCCTTGCCGACCCGGTCCTTGAGCCGGCTCAGGGCGTCGGGGACGGGCGGACCCGTGAAGCCGGCGGCGGGCGCGGTCGTCACCGGCGCGACCGGCGCGACCGGTACCGGCGCGACGGCGACGCCACGGGCGGCGTCCAGGCGGGAGGCGAGGTTCATCAGGACGCCGCCCGGTGCCGGGCGCGGACACGGCCGGGGCTGACCAGGGGCGTGGCGGCGAACCGGGCCACCAGTCGGCGCAGCTCCTTGGTCATCGGGTCCCGGCCGCCGCTCTGCAGCAGGGGCACCCCCTGGTTGGTCGACGCCGGCACGGCCGACGACCGCGGGAGGACGACGTCCACGCCGGTGCCGATCGTGGTCTCCACGTCGCGCACCGACAGCCCACCCTTCGGGTCGGCGAAGTTCATCACCACGTGCCGGCCGGCCGGGATCATGCAGAGCTCGCGGAGGACGTCGAGCTCCTTGCGCAGGCCGCGCACCCCGGGCACGTCCATGCTGCTGAGCATCACGACGTCGGTGGCCCGGTCCAGGGCGGCGAGCGTCTGTTCGGACAGACCCGGGGCGGTGTCGACCACGACGTAGCGGAACTCGCGGGCCAGCGAGGTGAGCAGCGCGGTGACGTCCGCGGCGGAGACGGTGTCACCGGCCGCCGGGGAGTCCGAGCCGCACACCGCGTACAGCCCGCTGGGGTGCCCGGTCAGGAAGGTCTTGAGCACCATGGTGTCCTGGCTCGCCGGGCCGTGCACGGCGTCGGGCAGCGTGTGCTCGGGCACCAGCCCCAGCGCCGAGGCGACATCGCCGAACTGCACGTCCAGGTCGACCAGCACCGTGGACTGCGGCGCGGAGGCGGTCAGCCCGATGGCCAGGTTGGTCGCAACCGTCGTCTTGCCCACCCCGCCCTTCGGGGAGGCGACGGTGATCACCCGGCCCGTGTAGCGGCTGGTGTCGTCGGCCGGGCGCAGCGCACGCCGCCGGCCGGCCGCGGCCTGCGCGGCCCGCTCGATGGCCGCCCGGATCTCCCCGACGTCGGCGCCGGGGTCCAGCAGGTCGCGGATGCCGGCCCGCATGGCGGCCTGCCACAGCTCGGGCTCCGGTCGGGTGACGAGCACCACGCTGATCCCGGGGCACTGCGCGTCCATCCGGGCAGCCAGCGCGAGCACGTCGGGAGCCGGCGCCCCCGGGCCGATCATCAGCACCTCCGGCAGCTCGCCGTCGGTGAGCTGCTCGAACAGGCGTGCCGGGTCGCCGGGCAGCCGGCCGGCCGGCAGCACGTGGACGTCGCCGTCGGCGGCGGCGGAGACCCGCCGGGCCAGCTCGTCGTCGGACGCGGCGAGCACGACGCGGCTCATGACCAGTCCTTTCCGTACACGTTGCCCGGGGTGATGACCTCGGTGCCGTCGATGTCGGCGCCGTCGGGTTCCAGGGAGAGCCACAGCGTGCCGTGCTCGGCGCCGAAGACGACGCCCTCGGCCTGCTCGGCGGTGACCGCCAGGGCGACCATCAGGCTGGCCGCCGGCGCCGCGGACCCGGCGGACGCGGTCTCGACGTCGGCTGCCTCCCCGACCGGCGCCGGGGCGCCCTGCACCTGGGTGACCAGCACGCGGTGCAGGATCACGTGCGTGCTGGGCGGGTCACCCACGGACACGAAGACCCCGACCGTGTCACCGGCGGCGAGCCGGCCGCCCACGGCGCGCTGGGGCTCGAGCAGCACGCTGACCTCCTGCGCGCCGGCCGGGACAGCGACCGTGCCCGGGACCTGCAGCTGGTCCGGGCGGGCGAAGCGGGCGGCGAGCACCTGCTCCCCCGGCTGCAGGTCCACGGTGGCCACCTGGCCGACCAGGTCGGCGAGGTCGGTGACCCGGCCCGCCACCGCGGCCTTGGCCGGCACCTGCTCCTGCCGGACCAGGGCGGCCAGCTCGGGAGCCGCCGTCCCTGCGGGGACGAGCTGGTCCACGACCAGCACCTCGACGGTCTGGACACCGGCAAGGGCACGGGTGTCGGCGCCGCGCACGTAGGCCACCAGGACCACCGTGCCGACGACGGCGAGGACCAGGGCCGCGAAGGCGGCCAGCAGTCGGCGTCTCACAGGAGCCCCTATCGGATGAGTCGGAGGATGTTGGTGCCGAGCGCGGGCGCGTCGGAGCTGTAGCTGAAGGCCTCGGAGAGGTCGACGAAGCGGGTGAAGTAGCCGCTCACGCACCGGTCGTTCCCGGAGCACGGCTTCGGGCTGGTGGAGAACTGGCCGCCGAAGTGGAAGCCGGTGAGCCGGAACGCCGCGTAGCCGTAGACCCGGTACCACGCGTTGTTCCCCGTGCCGTCGTACTCGTCGAAGATCGGCAGGAGCACGATCCGGTCGATCCACTGCGTCACGTCCGCCGCGGAGCACGACGAGGGCGGGGTGTTGCCCGTCGAGGAGTACGAGCGCTGTTCGACGGCGCTCGCCACGCTGCACGTGCCCGTTTCGGTGTCCAGGTACCCGAACCCGCCCGGGACGAAGTTGCCCGAGGGGCCGGTGCAGGACATCGCGTCCGCGGTCCCCTTGGTCAAGGTGATCGTGTGCACGGTGGTCGCCGACGGCAGACCGCCGTGGGTCTGCCGCTCGAACTCACACCACGAGAAGGTCAGCGGCAGCACCGCCGTGCCGGCGTCCGGGCTGCCCCAGCCGACGGTGGCCGAGGCGGTCACCCCCGTGGCGTCGTGCCCGATCACCGGCGCGAACCAGTGCTGCACCGGGGTGCTGCCGGTGACGCTGACACTGAGCGGGTCGCTCGACAGCACCGGCGGGGCGGCACTGGCGTCGCCGTCGTTGGCCTCGACCAGGGCGGATGCGGTGGCGACCATGTCCCCGCAGGCGCCGCGGGCGCAGTCCTGGGCGACGGCGAACGCGGCCGCGTCGGCCGCGACCTGGAGCCGGGCCCGCTCGGCGTAGAGCGCACCGACGTCGACCGCGATCGCGGCGAAGCCGAGCATCGGGACCATCAGCAGCGACAGCACGACGGCGGCGGCCCCGTGCTCGTCGCCGAGCCGGCGCGCCGTCCGGGAGGTGACCCGGGAGATCAGCCGTTGCACCGCATGACCCCCTTGGCGCTCAGGCTCAGACCCGACCCGAAGAACCCGGTCAGGTAGGGCTTGGGGTAGCTGATGGTCACGCTCACGTACGTGCTGCTGCCGATGCCACCGAGGAGCGGGCACGACGCGGGCGTGATCGTGATCTGCGCGTCGGTGATGTCCGGGTCCAGCGTGGCGGCTGCACCGCGGACGGCGGTGCGGGCGGCGGCCTGGTCATTCTGCAGGGCCATCGCCCGGGCACCTTCACGAGCAGCCGCGGACAGCGTCCCCTGCACCGAGAAGGCGTGCCCGAACTCGGCGATGCCGAGGACGAGCGCGATGAGCAGCGGGACGATCATCGCGAACTCCACCGCGCTCGCCCCGCGCTCGTCGCGCAGTCGGCGTCCGACCATGTCCCACCTCCTCGTTGTCTGGGCTGGTGCAGCTGTCCCCTGCGTGTGCAGCGGCGCGGCGGCCCCCCGGAGGAGGCCGCCGCGCCGGGCAGCCGCTACTGGACTCGGACGCGCGCGGACGTCAGGGGGTGACGGTCCCGCCGAGCTCCGTGGTGATGCTGGTGAAGAGGGTGTTCAGCTGACCGCCGAGGGCGGTGACGGCGACGATGATCACGACGGCGATCAGACCGACCATCAGGCCGTACTCGACGGCGGTGGCGCCCTTCTCCTCCTTCTTGAGCCGGTCGGAGGCGACGGAGGCGAGCGTGAACAGGGTCGTGTAGAGCTGGGTCACGAGGTGCTCCTCTGGTGGTCGTGCCGACTGGAGCGGGTCGGCTGACCCGTCCTCGCGGCTGCACCGAGACCATCGAGTTCCGGAGCGGCGAACTTGAGCAACACCCCTCGTCCGGGGTACCGATGCAAGCCATCCGGGGTGGATCGCCGGAGACCGTCACGCAGCGTTGCGGTCCCCGCTGCCCGTGGCTGCGTCAGGAGAAGGGGAGTGCGATTGCCACAGCTGCCCCGAGCAGCATGGCCGGTCCGAACGGCAGGGCGCTGGCGCGCCGGACCCGGCCGGCGGCGAGCAGGACGAGGCGGCAGAGCGCCGGCGGCGAGCGCGGGGAAGCACGATCCGGTCGGGCAGCAGCCGGTGCTGCACGTCCACCACGGCCAGCAGCACGGCGACGACGGCGAGCAGCAGGAAGGCAGGCAGCGCCGCCGTCGGCCCGACGCGCAGCGCGGTCAGGCCGGTGCACACCGCAACAGCAAGGCACCGCCGGTGACCGCGGTCAGCACGGGGTCACCGGACAGGCGCACGGCGGCCACCCTGACACGCCGCCACTCCTGCACCCGGCAGGCCGGGAGCCCGCGCGTCCGGTCGGCTCACCGACTCCGGCTCAGTGCCCGGTCGGTCGGGGCGCCTCCGGCACACCTGGACCGAGCAGCCGCTCGATGATGCGGCGGTCACCCGGCCAGGCATCCAGCAGCACGCCCCGGGGCACCCGGCGGGCGGCGTAGCGCAGCGCCAGGGCGACCACCACGACGTCGTCCAGTGGCCCGATCACCGGCAGGAACTCCGGGATCAGGTCGATCGGCGAGAGCACCCACAGCCCGGCCAGCAGCAGCGCCACCTTCGCCCGGCGAGGGACCGCCGGGTGCCGGCGCAGCCGGCGGAGAGCGGTGCCGCACGCGGGGAGGAACCGGGCCAGCTCGCGGGCCGTGCCCGGGGGGAGGGTGCGCGCCAGCAGCACGAGCACCGCCCAGCTGAGCAGGACGACGGCCACGGCGATGCCCACCCAGGTCAGCCAGCGCGTCACCCGGGAAGTCTCCCAACCCCACCGCCCGACCGGGGGACCCGACCGCGGGGGTGCCCACGGGGACGGAGACGGCTGGTGTGCCCTGTGGGGCGGCCGTGAGACGACACGGTGCTGCAACCTGCCGGGATCGGCTGGACGGTCTGCCTACCGTCCGTCCATGCGCCCGAACCGACTTCCCCCGGTCCCCCAGCCCACCGCCCGCCTCCAGCAGCTGACGCTGATCGCCGCGGCCCGGGTGAGCGCCTGCCGGACGACGTCCAGCCAGCAGATCACCGACATCGTGCGGGTCACCGTCGACGACGAGGTGGACACCACCACGTTCCGCGCGATCGTCGCCGAGGTCGGCGGTACCGCCGGGCGCTGAGGCGACGGACGAGTCGACCTGTACGCCGGGTTCTGTCCCCGGGCGCCTCGCGGCGTCCCGATGAGCGGCCATCCATCTAGGCCTGCCGTTGCCGACAGGCTCGAGCGGTCCACCCGCAGGCTCGGGCGGGCAGCCCTCGAACGCCTGCGCAGGACGGCGGCGGACCGCCGTCCCTTTTCGACCTTGCTCCGGGTGGGGTTTACCGAGCCACACCGGTCACCCGGTGTGCGGTGGTCTCTTACACCGCCGTTTCACCCTTACCAGTGCACGCACTGGCGGTCTGTTCTCTGTGGCACTGTCCCGCGGGTCACCCCGGGTCGCTGTTGACGACCACCCTGCCCTGTGGAGCCCGGACGTTCCTCGGCGGCAGGGTCTCCCCCACCGACGCGACCGCCCAGCCGACTCGTCCGTCGTGCCGGCAGCCTACCCCGGCGGTTCAGCCCCAGTAGAGGCGGAAGCCGACCTGCCGGCCGCCGTCCTCGGTCAGGGTCGCCATGTCGACCTGGCGGCGGGCCTGCTCCTCGACCGGGTCGTCGGACAGCGCCTCGAGGTAGCGGCGGTGCTCGACGAGGGAGGCGACGGCGGTCTCGACGCCGTCGCTGACGTCGACCACGTGCGGCGGCGGGTACCCGACCGCGTGCACGGCGACGTACTGCACGCCCGACCACGGTGTCTCGGTCAGGTCGGGGAAGATCCACTCGTTGCCCGCGTCGGCGACGGCGTCGAGCAGCGACCGGGTCAGCGCGCGGTGGTCGGCGGAGTTCAGCGCGCCGGGGGTGACCTCCGGCGGGGTCCAGGTGTCCCCGCCGTGCATGACCACGACCAGATCGGGCCGGTGTCGGCGCAGCGCCCCGGCGAGGTCCCGGCGCAGCTGCAGGTCGGCGACGAGGACGCCGTCGGAGTGGTCGAAGAACTCCACCTCCGAGACGCCGACGACGGCAGCCGACCGGCGCTCCTCCTCCTCGCGCAGCGGACCGGCCTCGGCCGGGGACAGCCCGGCGATGCCCGCCTCGCCGCGGGTGGCCAGCAGGTAGTGCACCTCCTTGCCCGCCGCCGTCCACACCGCGACCGCGGCCGCGGGGCCGTACTCGATGTCGTCGGGGTGCGCGGCGACGACGAGTGCGCGCTGCCAGTCATCGGGGAACGGGGCGGGAGCAGAGGCCATGCCCGGAGTCTGCCCGCTCAGCGCGCCGGGGCGGGCTCCGGCGCCGCGGCCCGCGGTCCGCCCTGGCTCGGCGCCGCGGCGCGGACCAGCCACAGCACCAGCAGCCCACCGACGATCCCCGCACCGCCACTGACCAGGAAGGCCTCGCGCAGCCCGCTGGCGTAGGCGCTGCCCAGCAGGTCGGCGAGCCCGGCCCGGTCCGCGGCGGGCGCAGCGTCGACGAGCTGCCCGGTCTGCCCCGCGGTGAGCGCCGCGGCGGTGGCCTCGGGGTCGGCCGCGTCGCCGTCCCGGAGCACGCCGGCGGCCTGGGCGGTGAAGACGCTGCCCAGCACCGCCACGCCCAGGGCGAACCCGAGCTGCCGGGCGGTGTTCACCGCACCCGAGGCCATCCCGCTGCGCTCCCGGGGCACCGCGGCGAGCGCCGCCGACGCCAGCGTCGGGTTGGCCACCCCGACCCCGATGCCGAGCACCGCCAGCCCCGGGACGAGGACCCGCCACGAGGAGTCGGCCTGGATGAGGGCCATCAGCAGTGCGGCGACGCCGATGACGATCAGCCCACCGCCGACGACGAACCGCGGGGGCAGCGTCTGGAGGTACCGCCCGGCGAAGGCGGCGACGGTGAAGCTGAACGCCGACAGCGGGATGAACACCAGCCCGCCCTGCAGCGGCGAGAGCCCCAGCACCGACTGCAGCCACAGCGAGATGTAGAGGTTGTGCGCGAACGCCGCCCCGTTCAGCAGCAGCGCACCGAGCATGATCCCGGTGAAGGAGCGGTTGGCGAACAGCCGGACGTCGAGCATCGGCGCCCGGCGGCTGCGCTCGACGCGCACCCAGGCGGCCAGCACCAGGACGCCGGCGGCCAGCGGACCCCAGGCGACCGGGGCACCCCACCCGTCGGCGGCGGCCCGGACGAGGCCGAAGACGATCCCGCCGGCGCCGAGGGTGAACAGCACGATGCCCGGGACGTCGGGACGCGGGGCGCCCGGCTGGCGCGCCTCCTCCACGGCGATGAGCGTCAGCACGACGCCGAACACGCTGATCGGCAGGTTGACGTAGAAGATCCAGCGCCAGTCCAGCTCGGTCAGCGCGCCGCCCAGGATCGGGCCCATGGCCGCGGCGGCACCGACCACGGCCCCCCAGACGCCGAAGGCCGTCCCGCGGTCACGCCCCTCGTAGCTGGTGTTGATCAGCGCGATGGTGGTGGCGAGCATGGCCGCCGCCCCGATGCCCTGCACCGCCCGCGCCCCGATCAGCAGCTCCGCCCCCGGGGCGAGCCCACAGGCCAGCGACGCCAGCGCGAACAGGCCCAGACCGATCAGGTAGAGCCGGCGCCGGCCGTACAGGTCGGCCAGCGAACCGGCGCCCAGCACGAGGGCGGCCAGCGCCAGGGCGTAGACGTCGACGACCCACTGCAGCTGGCCGAAGCTGGTGTCCAGGTCGGTGGCCATGTCGGGCAGGGCGACGTTCACGATCGTGACGTCGATGAGGAGCATGAACGTGCCGGTGCAGATCGCGACCAGCGGCAGCCACTTGCGCATGGTCCCACTGTGCAACGGTCCACCGACGGGACCCACGCCAGGAGCCCGCCGGTGACGGGATCCTCCATCCACAGGTCCGTGGTGCAGGATGGCGACCGTGCTCGACGCCGTGGACCGCCAGATCGTGCACGCCATGCAGGTCGACGGCCGGGCGCCGTTCAGCCGCATCGGCGCCGTCCTGGGCGTCTCCGAGCAGACCGTGGCCCGCCGGTGGCGACGGCTGCGGGCCGATGGCGTGGTCCGGGTGCTCGGGCTGACCACCCCCGAGGCCAGCGAGCCCAGCTGGCACATCCGGATGCGGGTGCAGCCGGCCGCCGCGGGCGCCGTCGCCGACGCCCTGGCCCGCCGTCCCGACGTCTCATGGGTGAGCCTGACCGCCGGCGGCGCCGAGATCACCTGCTCCACCCGGCCCCGCACGACCCGCCAGCGCGACGCCCTGCTGCTGGACCGGCTGCCCCGCACCGTCCAGGTCATCGACCTGGCCGCGTTCTCGGTGCTGCACTCCTACGTCGGCGGCGCCTACGAGTGGACGGACTTCGACGACCCGCTCAGCGAGGACCAGATCGCCGCGCTCGGCTCCGACTCGGCCCGGGCCACCCCGACCCCCGTCGCCCTCGACCCGGAGGACGAGCTGCTGCTGGCCGCGCTGGCCACCGACGGCCGGCTCAGCTACGCCGAGCTCGCCGGGGTCACCGGCTGGTCGGAGAGCCGGGTGGCCCGGCGGGTGGAGGCCCTGCGGTCGGCCGGCGCCCTCTACTTCGACCTGGAGATCGCCACCGAGCTGCTCGGGCACCCGGTCAGCGCGCTGCTGTGGCTCGGTGTCGCCCCGAAGGACCTCGCGCACGTCGGCGAGTCCCTGGCCCGGGCACCGGAGACCGGGTTCACCGCGGTCGTCACCGGCCCGGCGAACCTGATGGTGGCGGTGACCTGCCGGGACACCGCCCACCTCTACCGGTTCCTCACCGACCGGGTCGGCGCGCTGCCGGTGCGCACCCTGGAGACCTCCACGGTGCTGCGCCGGGTCAAGCAGGCCGGCAGCCTGATGGACGGGCCGCGGCTGACCGACCCCGAGCCGCCGCCGGTCCGCGGCCGCTGAAGGGGCCCCCACCAGCTCGGGTCGGACCACGAGCCGTCCCGGAGTCCGCTCAGCGGCGGCCGCGGGCGACCTTCAGCGCGGCGGTGAGCATCGGGACCTGGAAGGGGATCCGTGCCACCGCGACGGCCAGCTTCCCCGGCTGGCGCCGGAACGCGCGCACCGTCTGCGCGTGTGCGGGCAGGACGCCGACCAGCAGCCCCACCGCCGCCCAGCCCCCGGCCCGCCGCGTGGCCGGCACGGCCAGCAACCCGGCGGTGACCAGCTCGACCACCCCGCTGCCGAGCACCCACGGCCGCGGCGCGCCCAGCTCCGGCGGGATCATCCAGTCGTAGGCCTGCGGGCGGACCAGGTGGAAGACCCCGGTCGCGGTCATCCCCGCCGCCATGCCCAGTGCGCGCACGTCGTCCCTCATGGGCCGGACAGTAGGCTCCGCGGCCGTGTCCCCTGTCGACCTGCTCATCGCCGCAGGGGTCGCCCTCCTGGCCGGCGGCATCAACTCGATCGCCGGCGGCGGGTCGCTGATCCTCTTCCCCGTGCTGGTCGGCCTGGGGCTGGG
>NZ_JAAKGN010000136.1:0-13985 GCF_011039295.1 Modestobacter sp. KNN46-3
AGGGCGAGCTGACCGGTGTAGACCGTGGTCGTCGCCCTGCCGTTGACCAGCAGCGAGATCGAGGCCTCGATCTCGCCCGGCAGCACCTGCTTGACCAGGTCGGCGACGGTCTGGAGCACCGACTCCATCGAGTGGTCCCGCAGCGCCAGGTTGCCCAGCCGGGCGAGCGCGTCGGTGGCGTCACGGCTCAGGGGTCCGAGAGAGATGGACAGGTCGACCTCCGGTCTGTGGAGCACCGGGGATGGCGACCTCGGCGAGGGCCCCGCGCTGAGGCCCCGCTCGCGCGCACGCCGCTGGCTGACGCACGTCGGTGCCGCGTCACGACACCACTGATCACGGTACGCGCCGGAGCATGATCGACACGGTTCGCACGCCGCCCGACCTGTCCGCCGGCCCCGGCTATGCTCCCGGTGCCACAACGTCACACAGCCGGCGTGCGGCAGCGGGGTCGTCGACCCCGTCCTCAGCGGGTCCTCGGTGATCTCCCAGGGCCCGTCTCCCCGCCGGCGCATGCAGCTGTCCGGTGCCACCTGCCGCCGGAGTACGACGTTGACTCGCCCCACCCCTGACCCCGACGCCGACCTGGTCCAGCTCGCCTTCGACGAGCTGGGCCGCATGTCGTTCGCCGAGCACTCCCTGGAGTCGGTGCTGCAGCGGGTCGCCGACCTGGCCGCCCGGGTGCTCCCCGGCGACCCCGCCACCTCGGTCACCATCGTCACCGACGGCCGTTCGTCGACCGTTGCCGCGAGCGACCCACTCGCCCGCGACCTGGACCTCGTGCAGTACGCGCAGGGCTCCGGGCCCTGCCTGGAGGCTGCGACGACGGGTGAGGTGGTCGAGCTGCTGGACACCGCCGCGGAGCAGCGGTGGAGCGCGTTCCCGCAGGCCGCTGCCGAGCGCGGGTGCCGCGGGGTGCTGTCCTTCCCGCTGCCGCCGCAGGAGCTGATCAACGGCGGGCTGAACGTCTACGCGCGCACCTCCCAGCCACTGGACGAGCAGACCCGTCGGACCGCGGCCCGGTTCGCGGCCTACGCCGTGGTCCCGGTGTCGAACATGTACCTCTACGAGACCGCCGTCGGGCGCGCCGAGCACCTGCGCGCGGCGCTGGACTCCCGGGCGGTCATCGACCAGGCCAAGGGAATCCTGATGGAGCGGTACAAGTGGCCGGCCGACCGGGCGTTCTCCGTACTGGCCGAGTTGTCGATGGAGACCAACCGGAAGGTCCGCGACATCGCCGAGCAGTTCGTGCAGACCGGCGAGCTCCCCTCCGCCTGACCTGCCGGGCCCGACGGGTGCAGGCAGGATCGCGGCCATGAGCGAACCGCAGCGCCGGGAGTCAGGCCTGACCACCGAGACCCGGGGGCACGTCCGCGTGCTGACCCTCGACCGGCCCGAGCGGCGCAACGCGCTGTCCTCGGCGCTGCAGGCCGACCTCGTCGACGAGCTGCTCGCCTGCGCCGAGGACGCCGACGTCCGGGCCGTCGTGCTCACCGGCAACGGGCCGGCGTTCTGCGCCGGGTTCGACCTCAAGGAGATCCGGGAGCGTGACCAGCGCGGTGAGCCCTTCCGGCCGCCGATGAACCGCCCCGGCCGCACCCTGTTCGAGGTGCTCGGCGAGACGTACGTGCCGGTCATCGCCGCCCTCGCCGGGCACGCGGTCGCCGGCGGCTTCGAACTGGCCCTAGCCTGTGACATCCGGATCGCCGCGCCCGGGATCAAGCTCGGCCTGCCGGAGGCGACGATCGGCATGGGCGCCAACTACGGGTCCGTCGTGCTGCCCAAGCGCATCCCGACCGGCATCGCACTGGAGATGCTCTTCACCGGCGAGTACGTGACCAGTGAGGACGCCGCCCGATGGGGCCTGGTGAACCGCGTCGTCCCGGTCGAGGAGGTGCTGCCGGCCGCCCTGGCCCTCGCCGACCGGATCGCGGCCAACGCCCCGCTCTCGGTGCGCCGGATGAAGGAGACCGCGGTCAAGGGGCTCGAGCTGCCGCTGGCCGCGGCGCTGCGGCTGGACGTCGGCCCGAACCCCTACCTGAGCGAGGACCGGCGCGAGGGGATCGCGGCCTACCTGGAGAAGCGCCCGCCGCACTGGTCCGGCCGCTGAGGGAGAGTGGAGGGGTGACCGCATCGTCTGAGAACCCCGCCGACACCGGCGCCCGCCGCGCCGACGAGTACCTGCAGCTGCTGGCCGACGGCCGGCCCGAGGACGCCGAGGCGCTCCTCGCCGGGCTGTCCGACGTCCGCGAGCTGGTCTTCCTCGGCGCCGGCCTCACCACCCGGGCCCGCCGCATCGGCCGCACCCTGCCCACCGCGATGCGCGCCCAGTCCAGCGCCCGGCAGGTGCTGCTCGGCCAGGTGCGTGACCGCAACCGGTGCGACGTCGACGGGCTGCGCACCTGGCTGCGGGAGGCCGCCGCCGAGGTGCAGACGGTGGAGCGGCTGGCCGAGGCCGCGCGGCAGCGGCTGGGCGACCAGGCGTCCGCCGGCTGAGCTCAGCCGGCCGGCTCAGTTCTTGGCGCGCAGCGCGCTCAGTTCTTGGCGCGCAGCGCGCTCAGTTCGTGGCGCGCAGCGCGCGGGGCAGCGTGACCGCCAGCGGCAGTGCCAACGCGAGCAGCACCGCCACGAACACGTAGCTCAGCGAGAGCCCGACCTGCGCGGCGACCGCCCCCACTGCCAGCGCACCGATCGCGGTGCCGCTGTCGTAGCAGGCGTTCCACACGGCGCTGACCGTCGTGGTCTGCCCCGCGCCGGCCCGGGCCAGGGCGAGCACCAGCGTCAGGTTCTGCACCGCGCCGTAGGCGACTCCGAGCGCGAAGGCCCCGGTCAGCACGGCCGCGGCCCCACCGACGCCGGCGGTCCGCAGCCCCAGCGCCACCAGGAGCATCCCGGCGACCCCGCTGGCCAGCGTGGCCGGCAACAGCACCCGCGCCCCCAGCCGGTCGACCAGCACCCCGGCGCCCCACCGGCACAGTGCGGTGCTGACCCCGAACACCAGCAGCGCCACCACCGCCAGCGCGCCGTCGGGCAGCTCGATCGGCAGGAAGGTGACCAGCCCGCCGCCGGCCAGGGTCACCACCAGCAGCACCAGCGACGGCGCGGCCGCGGCCCACACTGCCGCACGCGACCCACCCGGGGCGGACACCTCCGGCGGGCCGAGCGCCCGCACCAGCCCCGGCACGAACACCAGGGCGAGCACCGGGGCGGCCGCCATCGCGGCGACCCACGGGAAGTGACCGGCCAGGGTGAGCGCCGTCCCACCCGGCACCGCCGCGAGCGTCGGCACCGAGATCGCCAGCCCGTAGATGCCGATCGACTCACCGCGCCGCTCGGGCGGCACCGCCTGCGCGGCGATCGTCGAGCCGAGCACGGTGAGCACCGCGAACCCCACCCCGCGCACCACCGAGACGACGGCGAACCAGCGCACGTCGTCGGCCAGCAGGTACAGCGGGGATGGCGCCCCCAGCGCGATCAGCCCTCCCGCCAGCACCGGGGCGATGCCCAGCCGGGCGACCAGGGCCGGCACCGCCGTCTGGGCCAGCACGGTGGCCACCAGGAACACCGTGGTCACCGAGCCGGCGGCGGTGAGCCCGGCGCCCAGCGCCGCGGCGTGCGCGGGCAGCGCCGACAGCAGCAGCGAGTAGCTGAGGAACCCGAGGGCGTTGAGCGCGAACAGGGAGCGGACGGCCGGAAGGCGCCACAGCGAGGACCGTCGTTCCGTCGTCGTCACGTCCCGTGCCCCCGTCCCGGTTCCCAACTCCTCCCTCGACTCAATACGGTCGGGGCATGGAAACCACGGACAGCATCCCGGCGACCACCTCGATCGTCGTCATGGGGGTCTCCGGCTCCGGCAAGTCGACCGTCGCGAACGAGCTCGCCCGCCGCCTGCAGTGGGAGTTCATCGAGGGCGACGACCTGCACCCGCCGGAGAACGTCGAGAAGATGCGCAGTGGCTCCCCGCTGGACGACGAGGACCGCTGGCCGTGGCTGCGCCGCATGGCCGAGCTGATCGGCGAGCACGAGACCGCCGGGACGTCGTTCATCCTCACCTGCTCCGCGCTCAAGCGCAGCTACCGAGACCTGCTCTGCGACGGCCACCCCTCGGTGTGGTTCGCGCACGCCGACACCTCCGAGGAGGTGCTCACCGAGCGGCTCGCCCAGCGCAAGGGGCACTACATGCCGCCGAGCCTGCTGCGCAGCCAGCTGGACACCCTGCAGCCGCTGGGCGACGACGAGCCTGGCGCCGTCGTCCCCGGTGAGGGCTCGGTGGAGGAGACGGTCGGCGAGATGCTCTCCGAGCTCTGCGACGAGCGGAAGATCCCGCTCCCCCGCTGAGCTCGCCGCGGCTGCTACCCCATGTGCGGGTAGCGGTGGTCGGTCGCCGGGACGAACGTCTCCTTGAGCGACCGGGTGCTGGTCCAGCGCAGCAGGTTCTGCGCCGCGCCGGCCTTGTCGTTGGTGCCCGAGCCGCGGCCACCGCCGAAGGGCTGCTGGCCGACGACGGCGCCGGTGGGCTTGTCGTTGACGTAGAAGTTGCCGGCCGCGTGCCGCAGGAAGCGCTGCGCGTGGGCGATCGCCGTCCGGTCCTGGGCGATGACCGCGCCGGTCAGCGCGTAGGGCGCCACCGACTCCATCTGGGCGAGCACGGTGTCGTAGTCGGCGTCGTCGTAGACGTGCACCGCGAGCACCGGGCCGAAGTACTCGGTGGAGAAGACGTCGTGCTCGGGGTCGGTGCCCTCGATGACGGTCGGCCGCACGAAGAAGCCCTCGCTGTCGTCCGCCGTCCCGCCGGCGACGACGGTGAGCGCGTCGTCGTCCTTGGCCGACTCGAGCACCTTCGACAGCTTGGTGAACGACTTCCGGTCGATGACCGCGCCCATGAAGTTGGAGAAGTCGGTGACGTCGCCCATCGGGATCTCCTCGACGGTGCCGATCAGGTCGTCGCGGATCCGGCTCCAGAGGCTGCGGGGCACGTAGGCCCGCGAGGCCGCCGAGCACTTCTGGCCCTGGTACTCGAAGGAGCCGCGGATCATCGCGGTGCGCAGCACGTCGGGGTCGGCGGAGGGGTGGGCGACGATGAAGTCCTTGCCGCCGGTCTCCCCCACGATCCGCGGGTAGCCGCGGTAGCCGGCGATGTTCTCCCCCACCGTGCGCCACAGGTGCTGGAACACCGGGGTCGAGCCGGTGAAGTGGATGCCGGCCAGGTCGCGGTCGGCGAGGACCACGTCGGAGACGGCGACCCCGTCACCCGGCAGCATGTTGATCACGCCCGGCGGCAGGCCGGCGGCCTCGAGCAGCCGCATCAGGAAGTGCGCGGCGAACTGCTGGGTGGGGGCGGGCTTCCAGATCACCGTGTTGCCCATCAGGGCCGGTGCGGTCGGCAGGTTGCCGGCGATGGCGGTGAAGTTGAACGGGGTGACCGCGTAGACGAAGCCCTCCAGGGGGCGGTGGTCGACGCGGTTCCAGACGCCCGGGCCGGAGACCGGCTGCTCGGCCAGCACCTCGCGGGCGAAGTGCACGTTGTAGCGCCAGAAGTCGATCAGCTCGCAGGCGGAGTCGATCTCGGCCTGGAACGCCGTCTTGCTCTGCCCGAGCATCGTGGCGGCGTTGAGCGTCTGCCGCCACGGCCCGGCCAGCAGGTCGGCGGCCTTGAGGAACACCGCGGCCCGGTCGTCGAAGGACAGCTCCGACCAGCCGGGGGCGGCGTCCTTGGCGCAGCGCACCGCCTCCTGCGCGTCGGCGGCGGTGGCGGCGGCCGACGTCCCGAGCACCTGGGCGTGCCGGTGCGGGGCGACGACGTCGAAGGCCGCACCGCCGGCCGTCTTCTGCTGCCCGCCGATCGTGGCGGTCAGCTCGACCGGCGAGGCGGCGAGCTCGGTGAGCCGCTGCTGGAGCGCGGCCCGCTCCGGCGAGCCGGGGGCGTAGTCGCCGACCGGCTCGTTGCGCGGCGCGGGGACCTGGGTGACGGCGTCCATGGGGTGCTCCTCAGGAGACGGATGGCACCAAAATGGCCATCTTGGTGGGGCGGATCAGGACTTGGTGGCGAGGGAGCGGAGGAAGAACTGCAGGTTGGCCGGGCGCTCGGCGAGGCGGCGCATGAAGTAGCCGTACCAGTCGGCGCCGTAGGGCACGTAGGCCCGGACGGTGTGCCCCTCGGCGGCCAGGCGGGTCTGCTCGTCGGGGCGGATGCCGTAGAGCATCTGGAACTCGTAGCTGTCGGACGAGCGGCCGGTCTCGGCGACCAGGTCCAGCGTCTGCTGGACGAACCGTGGGTCGTGGGTGCCGGCCATCGGGTAGCCGGGTCCGCGGACCAGCGTCTCCAGGCAGCGGCCGTAGGCGGCGTCGACGTCCGCCTTCTCCTGGTACGCGACCGAGGCCGGCTCCTGGTAGGCGCCCTTGACCAGCCGCACCCGCGACCCGGGGACGGCGAGGGCGCGGGCGTCGTCCTCGGTGCGGTGCAGCATCGCCTGGAGCACCGCACCGGTGCCCGGGTGCTCGCGCCGCAGCTCGGCCAGGACGGCGAGGGTGGCGTCGACCGTGCGGGAGTCCTCCATGTCCAGGGTCACCGTGGTGCCCAACGCCGTGGCGGCCTCGACGACCGGGCGCACCAGCTCCAGCGCCAGGTCGTGCCCGCCCACCGGCAGCGCCTGGCCGAAGGCGGACAGCTTCACCGAGACCTCGGCGGCCCGGCTCAGGCCCAGCGGCGCCAGGCTCTCCAGCGCGGCCAGGTAGGCATCGCGGGTACGCCGGGCCTCGCTGCGGTCGGTCACGTCCTCGCCCAGGTGGTCGAGGGTGACCGCCAGGCCGTCGGCGGACAGTGCCTGCACGACCTCGATCGCCTCGGGGAGGGACTCCCCGGCGACGAAGCGCTCCACCACCCGGCGGGTGACGGGCGTGCCGGTGACCACGCGGCGGAGCCCGGGACGGCGGGCGGCGGCGAGGAGTGCCTTCTGGGTGAGCACGGGGCGCCTCCGACGGGGCGGTGTTCAGCGTGGTGGTGCGGTGCCCCGAACGCTAGGGACGCCGACCCACCGCGCACCAGCGACAGATGTCCGGACTCGCCGAGGAACCCTCGTACGATCGTCTGAGACGGCGAGAGGAGGTCCCGGTGCGCGACGACCTGCAGGACCTGGTGGACGAGGTCTCCCACCTGCTCGCCGCCCCG
The DNA here is from genome assembly GCF_011039295.1 of Modestobacter sp. KNN46-3. Lineage (NCBI taxonomy): Bacteria > Bacillati > Actinomycetota > Actinomycetes > Geodermatophilales > Geodermatophilaceae > Modestobacter > Modestobacter sp. KNN46-3. The sequence goes on from NZ_JAAKGN010000136.1 coordinate 7,166, forward strand.
GCGACGCTGGAGGACCGCGACTTCACGATGCTCGCGTTCTGCGCGCACGACGAGCCGGCGAGCGCCGCGGCCGGCAGCCCCGGCGCCATGATGGAAGCCGTCCGGGCGCGGTCGATCCTCGGTCGGGGATCGACGGCGGAGGTGCGCCACCGGTTCGAGGAGTTCGGCATCGCCGACGCCCTGGACCCGCTGCGGGTCCCGGCCGACCCGGCGGCCGGCATCCTGACCCGGCTCTGCCTGCCGGTGCGCGCAGGCGGGCGGTTGCAGGGGTACCTCTGGCTGCTCGACGAAGGCCGCACCGACGTCGAGGACCCGGCCGCCCCGGGCCTGGCCGAGGCGGTGGCGCTGGCCGCCGAGGCCGGTCGGCTGCTCGCGGAGGGCCGGCCCGGCGCCGCCGACCTGTCGGCGGCGTTGCGCGCCGTACTCACCGGCAACGCCCCCGGGCGGGCGCTTCGGGAGCTGACCGACGCCCTGGGGGGCGACCGGACGGCGGTGACGCTGGTGGCGCTGCACCCGGCTCCGCCGGGGCTGCCCACCGGCTGGACGCCGCCCGGGGCCGGGGCGGTCAGCGCGGTCCTCCCCTCCGGCGGCGGGCCCGCCGTCGCGGTGGCGGTGCTGCTGCCGCTGCCCGGGGACGCCGACCCCCGTCCGGCCGGTGTGCTGAGTGCCGGTGCGCTCGCCCAGCTCCCTCCCGGCAGCACGGCCGGCGTCGCCGGTCCACGGCGCGGCTGCCTGGAGCTGCCCGCCCAGTGGCACGAGGCGCGCACGGCGGCGCGGGTCGCCGCCGTCGACCCCCGGCTCGCCCCGGCGGCGTCCTGGTCCGAGCTCGGCCCGTGGCGGCAGGTGGCCGCGCTGCCCGGGCCGGATCCCGCACTGGCCCGCCTGCTGGCCGATCCGGTCCTCACCGGCACCGCCGAGGTGTGGCTGGACTGCGCCGGCAGCCCGCAGCGCGCGGCGGCGCAACTGTGCATCCACCGCCAGACGCTCTACTACCGGCTCGGCCGGATCTCCGAGCTGACCGGGCTCGACCTCGCCGACGGCGCCGACCGGCTGCTGCTGCACCTGGGCGTGCGCTCAGCGCGGCTCACAGCGACGAACCCGCCGCACCTCCCCCGCCGCTCCGGTGACCTAAGCTCGGCGGGCTGATGACGTCAGCACGACGAGCGTCTGCCCGGTCCAGGGACGACGCCGACGTGCTGCGCCGCCTGCACCCCGGTGCGGCGGTCGAGCAGCGGGCCGTCGAGACCCGGCGGGCCTCCACTCCGGCGACGAACGGGGCCCCCGCATGACCGACCAACTGCAAACCGGCCCCTGGCTGGCGCCCGGCGAGCCGGTCGACCTGAGCAACTGCGAGCGCGAGCCGATCCACGTGCCCGGCAGCATCCAGCCCCGCGGTGTGCTGCTGGCGGTCAGCGAGCCGGACATGGTGGTCCGTCAGGTGTCCCGCAACCTGGCCGACGTCGTCGGCGTGGCCTGGGACGACGCCCTGGGCCGTCCCCTCGCCGACGTCGTCGGGCTCGCGCCGGCCGAGGCGATCGCCCGGTCGGCCAGCGCCTTCGGTGACCTGCGCGAGCGCAACCCGGTCGAGCTCGTGCTGGAGGGCGACGGCACGCCCCGTCCGGTCGACGCACTCCTGCACCGGGCGACCCACGCCGCCGACGGCAGCACGCTCCCCGGCACCCGGGCCACCCTGCCGGTCAGCGGCCAGGCGGTCACCCCGTCGGCGAGCACGCTGGTCATCGAGCTGGAGTCGGCCTACGGGCCGCGCCCGTTCTCCTTCCCGAACACCTACCAGGCGGTGCGCGGGACGGTCGCCGAGCTCAACCGGGCAGGCTCGCTGCAGGCCCTGTACGACATCACCGCTGAGGCGGTGCGTGGGCTCACCGGGTTCGACCGGGTGATGGTCTACCGCTACGACGCCGACTACAACGGCGAGGTCGTCGCCGAGGCGAAGCTCCCTGAGCTGAACTCGTTCCTCGGGCTGCACTACCCGGCCTCGGACATCCCCGCCCAGGCCCGCGCGCTGTACGAGAAGAACTGGATCCGGCTGATCAACGACGTCGGCTACACGCCGTCGCCGCTGGAGCCGGTCGACCTGCCTGCGACGGGCCAGCCGCTGGACCTCACGTACTCCACGCTCCGCAGCGTCTCGCCGATCCACTGCGAGTACCTGAAGAACATGGGCGTGCGCGCCTCGATGTCGATCTCGCTGCTGCGCGGGGAGAAGCTGTGGGGGCTCATCGCCTGCCACCACTACTCCGGCACCCACGCCCCGCCCTACGCCACCCGTGCGGCGGCGGAGTTCCTCGGCTCCACGCTCTCGCTCCGGCTGGTCGACCGCGCTGAGGACGAGGAGCACCGCCGGGCACTGCGGGTCCGGTCGACGATGGCGTGGCTCACCGCTGCGGCGCTGGACGAGGAACGGCCGCTGTCGGAGACGGTGCTCGGCCGCCCGGGGCTGCTCGACGTCGTTCCGGCCTCCTCGGTGGTGGTGAACCTGCAGGGGCACACCGGCAGCGCCGGCGTCCCGTTGTCCCCCGAGGTGGCCGCTGCGCTGGCGCGCTGGGCCGGGCAGCAGGCCGACGACGTCGTCAGCACCGAGCAGCTGCCCCTGGTCGCCCCCCAGCTGGACATCCCGGCCGAGCTGGTCTGTGGCGTGCTGGCCCTGCCGCTGCCCGAGGGGCAGTACGTGATCTGGACCCGCGGCGAGCAGGTGCAGTCGGTCGACTGGGGTGGCGATCCGCACAACAAGGCGATCGCCGAGCGGGAGGGCGACACGGTCCGGCTCTCGCCACGCAAGTCGTTCGACCGGTGGCGGGAGACCGTCCGGGACCGCGCCGATCCGTGGACGCCGGCGGAGCTGGCCGAGGCCGGCGAGCTGCGCACCCACCTGCTGGAGGCGCTGTACGCCCGCTCCCGGCGGGTGGCCCGCAGCGCCCTGACCCTGCAGCGCAGCCTGCTGTCGGAACCGCCGTCCCCCGACCACCTCGAGGTCGCGGTGCGGTACGTGCCGGCCGCCCGGGACGCGCAGGTGGGCGGCGACTGGTACGACGTCTTCGAGCAGCCCGACGGCTCGACCATGCTGGTGATCGGCGACGTCGTCGGCCATGACACCGAGGCGGCGGCGAGCATGGGCCAGCTGCGGGGGCTGACGCGCGGGATCGCCTACGACAGCGACGACAGCCCCGCCGGAGTGCTCCAGCGACTCGACCGTGCCATGGCCGGCCTGCAGCTGAGGACGATGGCGTCGGTGCTGGTCGCCCGGCTGGAGCAGACCGACGAGGAGGTCGAGCGCGGGGTCACCCGGCTGCGCTGGGCCAACGCCGGGCACCTGCCCCCGGTGGTCGCCGGCCCCGACGGGCAGATCGAGGTGTTCGACGGCGCCCGCGCGGACCTGCTGCTCGGCGTGGAACCCACGGCCCAGCGCCAGGACCACGTCCGGACCATCCTCCGCGGGTCGACCGTGCTGCTCTACACCGACGGTCTGGTCGAGCGCCGGGACCAGCTGTTCGACATCGGGGTGGAGCGGTTGCGCGAGGAGTTCGGCCAGGTGTGGCAGGCACCGGTCGGCGAGCTGGCCGACCAGCTGCTGGCCCGGATGCTGCCCGACCGCGCGGACGACGACGTCGCGCTCGTCGCCGTGCGGCTCAACCCGCAGGGCCGCCCCGCCTGACCCCCGCCGGTCAGGCGGGCGGTACCAGGTCCGCGAAGACGACGGTGTTGTCCAGGTAGCTGCCGGCCAGCTCGTCGAACACCCCTCCGCAGGTGATCACCCGCAGTCCGGCGTGGTCGATGTCGCCGTACACGGCGGCGGTCGGGAAGTCGTCCTTGTCGTACTGCCCGACCTCCTGCACGGCGAACACGGCCGTGCTCCCGTCAGCGCGGGACACGGTGATCTCGTCGCCGGGCACCACGTCGCGCAGCTCGGCGAAGACCCCCGGTGCCCCGCCCCAGTCGACGTGGCCGGCCAGCACCGCCGGCCCCCGCTCGCCGGGCGTCGGCGCCCCGGTGTACCAGCCGGCCGGGAAACCGCCGGCCGGTACCTCCATCGTGCCGTCGGCCTGCAGGCCGAGGTCCATCAGCTCCGAGTCCACCCCGATGGCCGGGATCTGCACCCGGACCGGGACGGACGCCGCCAGCACGGCGGGCTGAACCGGAGCGGCAGCGGTCGGCGTCGAGGTGACCGACGACCCGGCTGCGGGCGCGGTCGGCGTCCCATCGGCGCAACCGGTCGCCCCGAGGGCGAACAGCGCGGCCAGGCCGACCAGGCGGAGCTGAACCGGTCGCCGGCGTACTCCGGCCGCGCGGCCGGAGGTCACGGCGTGGTCGACGTCGACTCCCGGGGGTTGCTGCCGTCACCGGTGTCCACCGAGCCGACCGGCACCCGGCCGACCTGGCCGTAGGTGGTGGGCCGGTCCGGGGTGCCGGTCGGGGTCGCGGCGGCCGGGGTGCCGGTCGGCGTCGCGGTGGGTTCGGGGGTGTCGGTCGGTGTGGCGGTCGGTGTCGCGGTGGGCGGCGTTGTCGTGGGCGGCGTCGTGGGGGGCGTCGCACAGGCCGGCCGGATGATCGTGTTGCTGTCCAGGCTCACCGCGCCGCTGGAGAGCACCGAGCCCTCCAGCGTCGCGCCGGTGTTCATCGTGGTGTCCGTGAGCGTCAGGACGACGCCGCGGAAGACCGAGTTGACGCCCAGCGTGGTCGAGCTGCCGACCTGCCAGAACACGTTGCACGCGGTCGCCCCGTTGATGAGGCTGACCGACGTGCCCGGCTGGGTGATGAGAGTGGAACCGGCCTGGAAGAGGAAGACAGCGTTCGGGTCGCCCTGGCCGTCCAGGACCAGCGGCGTGGGGCCGGCGATGCTGAGCGCCGACGCCGAGGTGTAGATGCCGGGGGTGAGCGTCTGTCCGGCCAGGTCGGCCGAGATGGTGTCACCGGGCCCCTGGCCGGCGGCCGACACCAGGGCGTTGGTCAGGGCGGCGTTCGCGCTGGCGGTGACGCTGTCGTTGCCGTGGTTGGTGCCGGTGAGGGTGATCGAGGCGGTGCCGACCATCGAGGGGTCGGACGCGCCGATGTCCCCGGCGATCACGGTGGGCCCGGTGTTCGAGAACGACGATCCGGACAGCACGGCGAACGGCTCGGCGGTGCCCAGCGGCACCGCGGTCGCCGCTGGCGCTGCCTGGGCGCTGCCTGCACTGACGAGGACGAGGGACGAGGCGGCCACCATCGCGACGCCGCAGAGGGTGGTGCGCCGCACGCCGACCGACCGGAACGGGTCACGACGTGTCCGGCGGGTGGGGCTGGGGAGTGTGCTGGGGACCGACGCCACGTCGGCGCTCCTGTCTCCGACGCGGGGGTCGGACTCGCGGTGCGCTGGGGACGTCATCGGCGTGGATGCCGGTGCTCGAGGTGCCCTCGCCCCGAACAGTACGGAAGCGTAGTCGTGCAATGACTATCTGTAGTCCCAATGGGTGACGGACCGCCCTGCTCTCTTCGGCAAGATCTGTTCAGGCCGCGACATCGCCCCCCAACGTGCGGAGCAGCTCCCGCACCGCGCTCGGGCCGGACCGGTTGGCCCCGATCGTGCTCGCCGAGGGCCCGTAGCCGACCAGGTGCAGCCGGGGTTCGGCGACCACCCGGGTGCCGTCCATCGCGATGCCCCCGCCGGGGCCCCGCAGGTGCAGCGGCGCCAGGTGCTCCAGCGCCGGCCGGAAGCCGGTGGCCCACAGGACGACGTCCGCCGGCACGAAGCGACCCGGGTCTCCGTCCCAGACCACCCCGTCGGCGGTGAGCCGGTCGAAGACCGGCAGCCGGTCCAGCACACCCCGGGCCCGGGCGGCGAGCACCGCGTCGGTCTCGACCAGCCCGGTCACGCCGACGACGCTGCCCGGGGGCAGCCCGGCGCGCACGCGCTGATCGACCAGCGCCACCGCGGCCCGGCCGGCGTCCTCGTCGAACCCGCCGCTGCGCCAGACCGGCTCGCGCCGGGTGACCCAGGTGGTGTCGGCGACCGCGCTGATCTCGATCAGCTGCTGCACCGCCGACGTCCCGCCGCCGACGACGACCACGTGCCGGCCGCGGAACTCCTCGGCACCGCGGTAGTCGGCGGCGTGCAGCTGGCGACCCCCGAACAGCTCACGCCCGGGATAGGCCGGCCAGAACGGCCGGGTCCAGGTGCCGGTGGCGTTGACCAGCCCCTGCGCCGTCCACTCGCCTGCGCTGGTGTCCAGCGCGAACCCCTCGGCGGTGCGCCGCACCGACCGGACGGCGACCGGCCGGTGGACGGGCAGCTCGAAGCGCTGCTCGTAGTCGGCGAAGTAGTCGGCGACCACCTCGCTGGCCGGTGCCGCGGGGTCGGCAGCGGGCAGGGGCAGGCCGGGCAGCGGGTGGATCCGGTGGGCGGCGCCCAGCCGCAGGGAGGGCCAGCGGTGCTGCCAGGCGCCGCCCGGCCCGGCGTTCCCGTCGAGGACAGCGAAGTCCGCACCGGCCCGCCGCAGCGCATGCCCCGCCGCCAACCCGGCCTGGCCGGCCCCGATCACCACCACGTCTGCGTGCACGCCCTGGTGAACACCGCAGGCCCCGCGCATGTGCCCAGCAGTGATCAGGTGACCTGATCACTGCTGTCCCCCCGCACCAGCGTTGGTGCGGGGGGGACAGTCATCGATCAGGTCACCTGATCGACGCTGGCGGTCGGTCCGCTGCGGACGGCGGTGAGCAGCCGGGGCCGCAGTGCGCCGGAGCCCAGCAGACGGCCGACCCGGCCGGACTGCTCCTCCGCCTGCGCCCACGCCGGGTGGTCCCCGTGCCGACGCCGGACCTCGGCCTC
>NZ_JAAKGN010000137.1:0-13858 GCF_011039295.1 Modestobacter sp. KNN46-3
TATCGTTTACACGGGCGTGTTCATGATTCTGTTCCTGGTCCTGCGCATGCTGGTCGGCCTGCTGGTGGGCCGGGAGACGTGGGACTCGGTGGTCGAGACGCTGCGTGGGCAGCGGGTGGCGGCGATCGTCCTGGGCATCGGCTTCGCCGGGCTGGTGGGCTCAGACATCGTCGGTCTCCTCAGGCGTGGTCGAGCTGGAGCGCCGTCCGGTGCCGACGACGGTCCCGGCGCCGACGGACTCGCGGCCGCGCAGCCGGGGCGACGGCGGTACGACCAGGTCCATCGGGGGCACCGGGAACCCGCCGGCGGCCCGGTCGCGGCCACGGGCGTCCAGCACCTGCGGCTCGGCCGGTGCCGGTCCGCCGGCGGCGGCCTCGCGGGCCGCGACCCGGGTGTCGCGGTTGCGCATCCGGGAGGCCAGCAGCAGCCCGCCCAGCAGCACCAGCGCGATCGGCACCCCGACGAAGACCGCCATCTCGCCGGCGTCCACGTCGGTCTCCCGGGCGACGGCGCGCAGCGTCGCGACGACGAGGATCCAGACCAGGCCGACCGGGACGAGCACCTTCCAGCCGAAGCTCATGAACTGGTCGTAACGGAGCCGGGGCAGCGTGCCGCGCAGCCAGACGAAGACGAACAGCGCGACGACGACCTTGGCGAAGAACCACAGCAGCGGCCACCAGCCGGTGTTGGCGCCGTCCCAGATCGAGATCGGCCAGGGCGCCCGCCAGCCGCCGAGGAAGAGCGTGGCGGCCAGCGCGGAGACGGTGACGATGTTGATGTACTCGGCCAGGAAGAACAGGGCGAACTTCAGCGACGAGTACTCCGTGTGGAAGCCGCCGACCAGCTCGCTCTCGGCCTCGGGGAGGTCGAAGGGTGCCCGGTTGGTCTCGCCCACCACGGCGATGACGTAGATGACGAAGGAGACCGGCAGCAGGACGGCGAACCAGCTGGGCCCGGTGAACTCCAGGCCGAAGAGGGACAGCTCGGTGCCGTCGGCCTGGGCGGCGACGATCTCCGAGGTCGACATCGAACCGGCGTAGAGGAACACCGCGACGATCGACAGGCCCATCGCGATCTCATAGCTGATCATCTGGGCGGCGCTGCGCAGCGAGCCGAGCAGCGGGTAGGTCGACCCGGAGGCCCAGCCGCCGAGCACGATGCCGTAGACGCCCATCGCCGAGCAGGCCAGCACGATGAGCACCCCGATCGGGGAGTCGATGAGCTGCAACGGCGTGCGCTCGCCGAAGATGCTGACCGTCGGGCCGAGCGGGATGACCGAGAACGCCAGGAAGGCCGGGATGGTGGCGATGACCGGCGCCAGGAAGTACACCGGCTTGTCGGCCAGCGCCGGCATGATGTCCTCCTTGAACGCCAGCTTCAGGCCGTCGGCGAGGCTCTGCAGGTAGCCGCGCGGCCCGACCCGGTTGGGGCCGATCCGCTGCTGCATCCGGGCGACGACCTTGCGCTCGAAGACGATGGCGAACAGCGTCATCATCACCAGCACCCCGAAGATGCCGACGATCTTGATGAGCACGATCCACCAGACGTCGGACCCGAAGTCCTCCAGCGTCGGCTGGTCGGCGGCGGCGAAGACGGTCACTCCTGGGCTCCCCGCAGGCTGGAGACGGAGGTCGAGCCGGCCGGGGTGGGCGGCGGGCCCGCCAGCCGGACGACGGAACCGGGGCCGGCGCCGAGCTGGGCGCGGACCTCGCTGCCCGGCGAGCGCATCGGCAGCCAGACCACCCCGTCGGGCATCTCGACCAGCTGCACCGGCAGCGTGACCGCCCCGGCCGGGCCGGTGACGGTGAGCGGGTCGCCGTCGGCCAGGCCGAGGCGGCGGGCGGCGTCCTTGCCCAGCCGGGCGGCCGGGGGCCGGGCGGTGCCGGCCAGCGCCGGCTCCTCCCGCTGCAGCGTCCCGACGTCGAGCAGCTGCCGCCAGGAGGCGAGCACCGCCTCGTCCTCGGCCAGCTCCGGCAGCGGCGCCGGGGTGACCTCGACCCCGGTCCCGGCGGGGGCCTGTGCGGCGCCGCCGAGGGCGGTCAGCTGGGCGCGGACCTCGGTCACCGACCCGACCCGCAGGTCGACGCCCAGGTGCTCGGCCAGGCCCTGCAGCACCCGGCCGTCGGTGAGCTGGCCGGTGCCGTGCAGGGTCGCGTCGAACGGGCGGACCCGTCCCTCCCAGTCCAGGTAGCTGCCGGCCTTCTCCGGGGCGGCGGCGACCGGCAGGACGACGTCGGCGTGCGCGGTGACCGCGGTCGGGAACAGCTCCAGGCTGACCACGAACCCGGCCGCCCGCAGCGCCTGCTCGGCCAGCACCGGGTCGGGCAGGTCGGCGGGGTCGACGCCCCCGACGAGCAGCCCGGCCAGGGCGCCGTCCCGGGCGGCGGTGAGGATGCCGGTGAGGTCCCGTCCCGGGGTCGCCGGCACGTCGGCTCCCCAGCGCTGTGCGACGGCGGCCCGGTCGGCGGCGCTGGCGACGGTGCGGCCGCCCGGGAGCAGGGTCGGCAGCGCGCCCACCTCGACGGCGCCCCGCTCCCCCGCCCGGCGCGGCACCCAGCCGATCCGGGCGCCGGTCTCGGCGGCGAGGGCGCTGACCGCGGAGAAGCCGCCCGGCACCTCGGCCAGCCGCTCGCCGGCCAGGATGACCGCGCCCGGGTGGAACAGCGCGACGGCCGCCTCGGCGAGGACGCCGTCCACCGGGTTGGCGGCGAGCGCCTGCAGCAGCTGGGCCTCCTGGCCCGGGACGGTCGGCAGCACGGTGGCCTGCAGCTTCTCCGCGGCCCGGGTGCTGAAGGGGGCGACGTCGAACACCTGCAGGCCCGCCGTCCGGACCGCCCGGCGCAGCCGCAGGAAGACGATCGGCGACTCCTCCTCCGGCTCGAAGCCGACCAGCAGCACCGTCGGAGCGGCGCTCAGGTCGTCGTAGCTGACCGCGCCGGCTCCGGGCGCGGTGCCGGCGACGTGCGTGGTCAGGAAGTCCAGCTCCTCGGCGGAGTGCGCGCGAGCCCGGGCGTCGACGTCGTTGGTGCCCAGCGCCACCCGGGCGAAGGCGGCCCAGGCATAGGCGTCCTCGACGGTCAGCCGGCCACCGGGCAGCGCCCCGACCCCACCGGCCGCGCGCGCGGCGCGGAGGCCCTCGGCGGCCGCAGCCCACGCCTCCGGCCAGGAGGCCGGCTGCAGCTCGCCGTCCCGGCGGACCAGCGGCGTCATCAGACGCTCGTTGCTGCTGGCGTAGCGGAAGGCGTAGCGGCCCTTGTCGCAGTTCCACTCCTGGTTGACCGCCGGGTCCTCCCCGGCCAGCCGCCGGGTCACCGTGCCGCGCCGGTAGTCGGTGCGCTGGGCGCAGCCGCTGGCGCAGTGCTCGCAGACGCTGGGCTCGCTGCGCAGGTCGAACGGGCGGGCGCGGAACCGGTAGGTGGCGCTCGTCAGCGCGCCGACCGGGCAGATCTGGGTGGTGTTGCCGGAGAAGTAGGACTCGAACGGCTCGTCCTCGTAGATCGCCACCTGCTCCAGCGCGCCGCGCTCGAACAGCTCGATGAACGGGTCGCCGGCCACCTGCTGGCTGAACCGGGTGCAGCGGGCGCAGAGCACGCAGCGCTCGCGGTCCAGCAGGACCTGGGAGCTGATCGGCAGCGGCTTGGGATAGGTGCGCTTGGTCTCGACGAACCGGGACTCGGCCCGCCCGTTGGTCATCGCCTGGTTCTGCAGCGGGCACTCCCCGCCCTTGTCGCAGACCGGGCAGTCCAGCGGGTGGTTGACCAGCAGGAGCTCCATCGTGCCCTGCTGCGCCTTGTCCGCGACAGGGCTGGTCAGCTGGGTCTGCACCACCATGTCCGGGGCCACCGGGGTGGTGCAGGAGGCGACCGGCTTGCGCTGTCCCTCCACCTCCACCAGGCACTGCCGGCAGGCGCCGAGCGGGTCCAGCAGCGGGTGGTCGCAGAACCGCGGGATCTGCACGCCGATCTGCTCGGCGGCCCGGATGATCAGCGTGCCCTTCGGCACGGCGACCGGGAAGCCGTCGATGGTGCAGTGCACGGCGTCGGGTGGGGTGTGCGGGCCGGGCGCGCCCGGCGGCAGCGCCGGCGCGGGCTCGGGGGTGGCCGGGGTGAGGGTCATCAGGCTGCTCCAACCGGCTCGAGCCGCAGCGAACGACCGAGGCGGGCCTGCTCCTCGGCCGGCAGCAGCGCGACGTAGTCGTCCTTGAAGTACTTCAACGAGCTGGCGATGCAGCTGGTCGCGCCGTCACCGAGGGCGCAGAAGGAGCGGCCCAGGATGTTGTCGCAGGTGTCGGTGAGCAGGTCGAGGTCGGCGGCCCGGCCCTGCCCGTGCACCAGCCGCTCCAGGATCTGGACCAGCCAGTAGGTGCCCTCCCGGCACGGGGTGCACTTGCCGCAGCTCTCGTGCGCGTAGAACTCGGTGAACCGGAGGGTGGCCTCGACGATCGAGTCGGTCTCGTCGAAGACCATCAGCGCAGTGGTGCCGAGCATCGAGCCGGCCGCGGCGACCGAGTCGAAGTCCAGCGGCACGTCGAGGTGCTCGGCGGTGAAGTAGGGCGTCGAGGAGCCCCCCGGCGTCCAGAACTTGAGCTCGTGACCGGGCCGGACGCCGCCGGCCATCGCCAGCAGCTCGCGCATCGTCGTCCCCATCGGGGCCTCGTACTGGCCGGGCCGGACCACCCGGCCGGACAGCGAGTAGATCTTCGGGCCGGGCGACTTCTCCGGGCCCATGCTCTTGAACCACTCGGCGCCGCCGCGGACCACGTACGGCACGCTGGCCAGCGTCTCCACGTTGTTGATCACCGTCGGGGAGCCGTAGAGGCCGGCGACGGCGGGGAACGGCGGCTTGAGCCGGGGCTGCCCGCGGTAGCCCTCCAGGGAGTCCAGCAGCGCGGTCTCCTCGCCGCAGATGTAGGCCCCGGCGCCGGCGTGCACCACCAGTTCGAGGTCGTAGCCCGTGCCCAGCACGTCGCTGCCGAGGTAGCCGGCGGCGTAGGCCTCCTGCACGGCGGCCATCAGCCGGCGGTGGGCGTGCACCGCCTCACCGCGGACGTAGATGACGGCGAAGTGCGAGCGGATCGCGTAGGCGGTGATGATCACGCCCTCCACCAGGGAGTGCGGGTCGGCCATCATCAGCGGGAGGTCCTTGCAGGTGCCCGGCTCGCCCTCGTCGGCGTTGACCACCAGGTACTTGGGCGCCGCGGCCGGGCCGGTGGGCTCCTCCCCCGGCTTGGGCTGGGGGATGAAGGACCACTTCATCCCGGTCGGGAAGCCGGCGCCGCCGCGACCGCGCAGGCCGGAGTCCTTGACCAGTGCGACGACGTCGGCCGGCGCCATCTCCAGGGCCGAGCGGAGCGCGCGGTAGCCGTCGAGGCGCTCGTAGGTCTCCAACGTCCAGGAGCGGGGCGCGTCGAAGCGAGCGGTGAGGACGGGGGTCAGGGGCATCTCAGGTCTCCCGCTCGATCGAGCTGTTCTGCCCGGCGCCCGAGCTGGTGGGCGGGGTGTCGGTGCCCTCGCGGCCGCGCTCGGCCGGCTGGCGGCCGGCGGGCTCGGGGGTGTCCGGGTGGTGCTGTGCCGCCCCGGCCCGCTCGGCGGGCGTGTCCGCGGAGGCGACGGCGGTGTCGGCGGCCTGCTCGGACGCCGTCTCGCCCGGCCCGCCTGCGGGCTCGACGTCCGGCTCGGGGGCGGCCTCCGGCTCGGGGCCCTGCAGCGACGGTGCGGTCTCGCCGCGCTCGGCGGCCAGCCGCACCCCGGCCAGCGTCGGCTCACCGGTCGACGGGGCGTCGATCGCGGCCCGCTCGGCGGCCAGGTCGGCGTGCTGGGAGAAGCCGGCCAGCTGCCGGGAGACGCCGCGGAAGTCGGTCAGCGGCGCCCCGCGGGTGGGCGGCGGCTTCTCCCCCATCCGCAGCGCGGTGACCAGCGCCCGGGCCGACTCGACGTCCTGCTGGTCGTAGAACTCGTAGTCGACGGTGACCACCGGCGCGTAGTCGCAGGCGGCCAGGCACTCGGCGTGCTCCAGGGTGACCGAGCCGTCGGCGGCGGTCTGGTCGTGGCCCACGCCGAGGTCGGCGGAGATCGCGTCGTAGATCCGCTGCCCGCCGAGGACGGCGCAGAGCGTGTTGGTGCAGACGCTGACCAGGTGCTCACCGGTCGGGTGCCGCTTGTACATCGTGTAGAACGTCGCGACCGCGCCCACCTCGGCCTTGGTCAGCCCGAGCAGCCGGGCGCAGAACCTCACGCCCTCGGGCGAGACGTATCCCTGCACCGACTGCACCAGGTGCAGCATCGGCAGCAGCGCCGACCGCGGCTGCGGGTAGCGGGCCATCAGCTCGCGGGCCTCGGCCTCGGTCTGCTCGGTCAGCGGCGGCAGGTCCGGGGCGGCCGGCTCGACCGGGCTGGCGTCCAGCCCGGTGACCGCCGTCCCCTCGTAGGAGCCGGGCAGTGCGCTCATCGATCCACTCCCCCCATCACGGGGTCGATCGAGGCGATCGCGGCGATGACGTCGGCGATCATGCCGCCCTCGCTCATCGCCGCGGTGGCCTGCAGGTTGACGAAGCTGGGGTCGCGGACGTGCACCCGGAACGGGCGGGTCCCGCCGTCGCTGACCACGTGGTAGCCGAGCTCGCCGCGGGGGGACTCGATGGCCGTGTAGACCTGGCCGGCCGGCACCCGGAAGCCCTCGGTGACCAGCTTGAAGTGGTGGATCAGGGCCTCCATCGACTGGCCCATGATGTGCCGGACGTGATCCAGGGACTGGCCCATGCCGTCGGCGCCCAGGGAGAGCTGCGCCGGCCAGGCGATCTTCTTGTCCTCGACCATCACCGGTCCGGGCTCGAGCCGGTCCAGCGCCTGGCCGATGATCTTGATCGACTCGGTGATCTCACCCATCCGCACCAGGTAGCGGCCCCACGCGTCGCAGGTGTCCGCCGTCGGCACCTCGAAGTCGTAGGTCTCGTAGCCCAGGTACGGCTCGACCTTGCGCATGTCCCAGGGCAGCCCGGCCGCGCGGAGGACCGGGCCGGTGACGCCGAGGGCCACGCAGCCGGTGAGGTCGAGGACTTGAAGATCGCCTGGCCGGCGCAGCTCTCCCTGGGCGCCGACGGCATGGGCCAGTCCCTGGATCACGTCCGGCACATCATGGGCCAGTCGATGGAGGCCCTGATCCACCACTTCAAGCTGGTCACCGAGGGCTTCCGGGTGCCGGCCGGCCAGGTCTACACGGCCATCGAGTCCCCCCGCGGCGAGCTCGGCTACCACGTGGTCAGCGACGGCGGGACCCGCCCGTTCCGGGTGCACGTCCGCGACCCCAGCTTCGTCAACCTGCAGGCCACCGCGGCGATGAGCGAGGGCGGCATGATCGCCGACGTCATCGCCGCGATCGCCTCGATCGACCCCGTGATGGGGGGAGTGGATCGATGAGCGCACTGCCCGGCTCCTACGAGGGGACGGCGGTCACCGGGCTGGACGCCAGCCCGGTCGAGCCGGCCGCCCCGGACCTGCCGCCGCTGACCGAGCAGACCGAGGCCGAGGCCCGCGAGCTGATGGCCCGCTACCCGCAGCCGCGGTCGGCGCTGCTGCCGATGCTGCACCTGGTGCAGTCGGTGCAGGGATACGTCTCGCCCGAGGGCGTGAGGTTCTGCGCCCGGCTGCTCGGGCTGACCAAGGCCGAGGTGGGCGCGGTCGCGACGTGCTCCACGATGTACAAGCGGCACCCGACCGGTGAGCACATGGGCAGCGTCTGCACTAACACGCTATGAGCCGGCCTGGGCGGGGAGAGGATCTACGACGCGAGCAACGCCGACCGCGGCGTGGGCGAGGACCAGACGGCCGCGGACGGCTCGGGGAGGATGGAGCACGCCGAGTGCCTGGCGGCCTGCGACTACGCGACGGTGGTCACCGTCGACTACGAGTTCTACGACCAGCAGGACGTCGAGTCGGCCCGGGCGCTGGTCACCGCGCTGCGGATGGGGGAGAAGCCGCCGCCCACCCGCGGGGCGCCGCTGACCGACTTCCGCGGCGTCTCCCGGCAGCTGGCCGGCTTCTCCCAGCACGCCGACCTGGCCGCCGAGCGGGCCGCGATCGACGCCCCGTCGACCGGTGAGCCGACGCTGGCCGGGGTGCGGCTGGCCGCCGAGCGCGGCGAGACCGCACCGTCGCTGCAGGGCCCCGAGCCGGAGGCCGCCCCCGAGCCGGACGTCGAGCCCGCAGGCGGGCCGGGCGAGACGGCGTCCGAGCAGGCCGCCGACACCGCCGTCGCCTCCGCGGACACGCCCGCCGAGCGGGCCGGGGCGGCACAGCACCACCCGGACACCCCCGAGCCCGCCGGCCGCCAGCCGGCCGAGCGCGGCCGCGAGGGCACCGACACCCCGCCCACCAGCTCGGGCGCCGGGCAGAACAGCTCGATCGAGCGGGAGACCTGAGATGCCCCTGACCCCCGTCCTCACCGCTCGCTTCGACGCGCCCCGCTCCTGGACGTTGGAGACCTACGAGCGCCTCGACGGCTACCGCGCGCTCCGCTCGGCCCTGGAGATGGCGCCGGCCGACGTCGTCGCACTGGTCAAGGACTCCGGCCTGCGCGGTCGCGGCGGCGCCGGCTTCCCGACCGGGATGAAGTGGTCCTTCATCCCCCAGCCCAAGCCGGGGGAGGAGCCCACCGGCCCGGCCGCGGCGCCCAAGTACCTGGTGGTCAACGCCGACGAGGGCGAGCCGGGCACCTGCAAGGACCTCCCGCTGATGATGGCCGACCCGCACTCCCTGGTGGAGGGCGTGATCATCACCGCCTACGCGATCCGCTCGCACTTCGCCGTCATCTACGTCCGCGGTGAGGCGGTGCACGCCCACCGCCGGCTGATGGCCGCCGTGCAGGAGGCCTACGCCGCCGGCTACCTCGGCAGCGACGTGCTGGGCACGGGCTACGACCTCGAACTGGTGGTGCACGCCGGCGCCGGGGCCTACATCTGCGGCGAGGAGACCGCGCTGCTGGACTCCCTGGAGGGCTACCGCGGGCAGCCCCGGCTCAAGCCGCCGTTCCCCGCCGTCGCCGGCCTCTACGGCTCCCCGACGGTGATCAACAACGTGGAGACGCTGGCCAGCGTGCCGTACGTGGTCCGCGGCGGCGCCGAGTGGTTCAAGAGCATGGGCCCGGAGAAGTCGCCCGGCCCGAAGATCTACTCGCTGTCCGGCCGGGTGGTCCGGCCCGGCCAGTACGAGGCCCCGATGGGGACGACGATGCGCGAGCTGCTGGCGATGGCCGGCGGCGTCCGGCCCGGTCACGAGCTCAAGTTCTGGACGCCGGGGGGCTCCTCGACGCCCTACTTCACCGCCGAGCACCTCGACGTGCCGCTGGACTTCGACTCGGTCGCCGCGGCCGGCTCGATGCTCGGCACCACTGCGCTGATGGTCTTCGACGAGACCGACTCGATCGTCGAGGCCACCCTCCGGTTCACCGAGTTCTACGCGCACGAGAGCTGCGGCAAGTGCACCCCGTGCCGGGAGGGCACCTACTGGCTGGTCCAGATCCTGGAGCGGCTGGTGCACGGGCAGGGCCGGGCCGCCGACCTCGACCTGCTCACCGACACCTGCGACAACATCCTGGGCCGCTCCTTCTGCGCCCTCGGTGACGGCGCGACCAGCTGCATCGCCAGCTCGTTGAAGTACTTCAAGGACGACTACGTCGCGCTGCTGCCGGCCGAGGAGCAGGCCCGCCTCGGTCGTTCGCTGCGGCTCGAGCCGGTTGGAGCAGCCTGATGACCCTCACCCCGGCCACCCCCGAGCCCGCGCCGGCGCTGCCGCCGGGCGCGCCCGGCCCGCACACCCCACCCGACGCCGTGCACTGCACCATCGACGGCTTCCCGGTCGCCGTGCCGAAGGGCACGCTGATCATCCGGGCCGCCGAGCAGATCGGCGTGCAGATCCCGCGGTTCTGCGACCACCCGCTGCTGGACCCGCTCGGCGCCTGCCGGCAGTGCCTGGTGGAGGTGGAGGGACAGCGCAAGCCGGTCGCCTCCTGCACCACCCCGGTGGCCCCGGACATGGTGGTGCAGACCCAGCTGACCAGCCCTGTCGCGGACAAGGCGCAGCAGGGCACGATGGAGCTCCTGCTGGTCAACCACCCGCTGGACTGCCCGGTCTGCGACAAGGGCGGGGAGTGCCCGCTGCAGAACCAGGCGATGACCAACGGGCGGGCCGAGTCCCGGTTCGTCGCCACCAAGCGCACCTATCCCAAGCCGCTCCCGCTCCGCTCCCAGGTCCTCCTGGACCCCGAGCGCTGCGTGCTCTGCGCCCGCTGCACCCGGTTCAGCCAGCAGGTGGCCGGCGACCCGTTCATCGAGCTGTTCGAGCGCGGCGCGCTGGAGCAGGTGGCGATCTACGAGGACGAGCCGTTCGAGTCCTACTTCTCCGGCAACACCACCCAGATCTGCCCGGTCGGCGCGCTGACGAGCGCCACCTACCGGTTCCGCGCCCGCCCGTTCGACCTGCGCAGCGAGCCCAGCGTCTGCGAGCACTGCGCCAGCGGCTGCGCCCAGCGCACCGACTACCGGCGCGGCACGGTGACCCGGCGGCTGGCCGGGGAGGACCCGGCGGTCAACCAGGAGTGGAACTGCGACAAGGGCCGCTACGCCTTCCGCTACGCCAGCAGCAACGAGCGTCTGATGACGCCGCTGGTCCGCCGGGACGGCGAGCTGCAGCCGGCCTCCTGGCCGGAGGCGTGGGCTGCGGCCGCCGAGGGCCTCCGCGCCGCGCGCGCGGCCGGTGGGGTCGGGGCGCTGCCCGGTGGCCGGCTGACCGTCGAGGACGCCTATGCCTGGGCCGCCTTCGCCCGGGTGGCGCTGGGCACCAACGACGTCGACGCCCGGGCTCGCGCGCACTCCGCCGAGGAGCTGGACTTCCTGACCACGCACGTCGCCGGCACCGCGCCCGGAGCCGGCGCGGTCAGCTACGACGACCTGAGCGCCGCTCCGACGGGGCTGCTGGTCGGCTTCGAGCCGGAGGAGGAGTCGCCGATCGTCTTCCTGCGGCTGCGCCGGGCGGTCCGGACGGCGGGCCTGCAGGTGTTCGACGTCGCCCCCTTCAGCACCCGGGCCGCGGAGAAGCTGCAGGCCACCGTGCTGCCGACCGTCCCGGGCCAGGAGGCCCAGCTGCTGCAGGCGCTCGCCGCCAACCCGGTGGACGGCGTCCTCGCCGAGGCGGCCGTCGCGCTGTTCCACCCGGGCGCGGTCATCCTGGCCGGCGAGCGGCTGGCCGAGGTGCCGGGCGGCTTCTCCGCGGTCAGCGCCCTCGCCGCCGAGACCGGCGCCCGGATCGGCTGGGTGCCGCGCCGGGCGGGGGAGCGGGGCGCCGTCGAGGTGGGCGCGCTGCCGACCCTGCTCCCGGGCGGCCGCACCGTCGCCAGCGCCGCCGACCGGGCCGCCGTCGCACAGCGCTGGGGAGCCGACGTGCCGGCGACCCCGGGACGGGACCTCACCGGCATCCTCACCGCCGCCCGGGACGGCGCCCTGGCCGGGCTGCTCGTCGGGGGCGTCGACCCCGCCGACCTGCCCGACCCGGTGCTGGCCGAGCAGGCGCTGCGGGCGGCCGGGTTCGTGGTCAGCCTGGAGCTGTTCCCGACCGCGGTCACCGCGCACGCCGACGTCGTCCTGCCGGTCGCCGCCGCCCCGGAGAAGGCCGGCAGCTACCTGGACTGGGAGGGACGGGTCCGCCCGTTCGACGCGACCCTGCACGGCACCGGCCAGCTCACCGACGGCCGGGTGCTGCAGGGCCTGGCCGAGCACCTGGGCGTCGACCTGCGGGTCGGGTCGGTGACCGAGGTCCGCGCCCAGCTGACCGCCCTCGGCGGCGCCGCACAGGCCCCCGCCGGGACCGGGGTCGAGGTCACCCCGGCGCCGCTGCCGGAGCTGGCCGAGGACGAGGCGGTGCTCGCCTCCTGGCGGCAGCTGCTCGACGTCGGGACGCTGCAGCGGGAGGAGCCGGCGCTGGCCGGCACCGCCCGGCCCCCGGCCGCCCGGCTGGGCAAGGACGCCGCCCGCCGCCTCGGCCTGGCCGACGGCGACCCGCTCACCGTCACCGGCCCGGCCGGGGCGGTCACGCTGCCGGTGCAGCTGGTCGAGATGCCCGACGGGGTGGTCTGGCTGCCGATGCGCTCGCCGGGCAGCGAGGTCCGCGCCCAGCTCGGCGCCGGCCCCGGTTCCGTCGTCCGGCTGGCGGGCCCGCCGCCCACCCCGGCCGGCTCGACCTCCGTCTCCAGCCTGCGGGGAGCCCAGGAGTGACCGTCTTCGCCGCCGCCGACCAGCCGACGCTGGAGGACTTCGGGTCCGACGTCTGGTGGATCGTGCTCATCAAGATCGTCGGCATCTTCGGGGTGCTGGTGATGATGACGCTGTTCGCCATCGTCTTCGAGCGCAAGGTCGTCGCCCGGATGCAGCAGCGGATCGGCCCCAACCGGGTCGGGCCGCGCGGCTACCTGCAGAGCCTCGCCGACGGCCTGAAGCTGGCGTTCAAGGAGGACATCATGCCGGCGCTGGCCGACAAGCCGGTGTACTTCCTGGCGCCGGTCATCGCCACCATCCCGGCCTTCCTGGCGTTCTCGGTCATCCCGCTCGGCCCGACGGTCAGCATCTTCGGCGAGCGCACGCCGTTGCAGCTCATCGACTCCCCGATCGGGGTGCTCATCGTGCTGGCCTGCTCGGCGATGGGCGTCTACGGCATCGTGCTCGGCGGCTGGGCCTCCGGGTCGACCTACCCGCTGCTCGGCTCGCTGCGCAGCGCCGCCCAGATGATCAGCTATGAGATCGCGATGGGCCTGTCGATCGTCGCGGTGTTCCTCTACGCCGGTTCGATGTCGACCTCGGAGATCGTCGCCGCCCAGGCCGACGGCACCGAGCTGTCCCTCTTCGGCCTGGAGTTCACCGGGCCCAGCTGGTTCGCCGTCCTGCTGCCGGTCTCCTTCGTCATCTACGTCATCGCCGTGGTGGGCGAGACCAACCGGGCACCCTTCGACCTCCCCGAGGCCGAGAGCGAGCTGGTCGGCGGCTTCCACACGGAGTACTCGTCGCTGAAGTTCGCCCTGTTCTTCCTGGCCGAGTACATCAACATCGTCACCGTCTCCGCGCTGGCCGCCACGCTCTTCCTCGGCGGCTGGCGGGCGCCCTGGCCGATCTCGATCTGGGACGGCGCCAACACCGGCTGGTGGCCGCTGCTGTGGTTCTTCGCCAAGGTCGTCGTCGCGCTGTTCGTCTTCGTCTGGCTGCGCGGCACGCTGCCCCGGCTCCGTTACGACCAGTTCATGAGCTTCGGCTGGAAGGTGCTCGTCCCGGTCGGCCTGGTCTGGATCCTCGTCGTCGCGACGCTGCGCGCCGTCGCCCGGGAGACCGACGTGGACGCCGGCGAGATGGCGGTCTTCGTCGGGGTGCCGATCGCGCTGGTGCTGCTGGGCGGGCTGCTGCTGGCCTCCCGGATGCGCAACCGCGACACCCGGGTCGCGGCCCGCGAGGCCGCCGCCGGCGGACCGGCACCGGCCGAGCCGCAGGTGCTGGACGCCCGTGGCCGCGACCGGGCCGCCGGCGGGTTCCCGGTGCCCCCGATGGACCTGGTCGTACCGCCGTCGCCCCGGCTGCGCGGCCGCGAGTCCGTCGGCGCCGGGACCGTCGTCGGCACCGGACGGCGCTCCAGCTCGACCACGCCTGAGGAGACCGACGATGTCTGACGTCTCGACCACCGAGTCCGACGTCTCCCGGCCGACCAGCATGAGGACGAACAGGAACAGGATCTCGACCACCGAGTCCCACTTCTCCCGGCCGACCAGCATGAGGACGAACAGTCACAGGATCATGATCTCGCCGGTGTAGACGATGATCTGCGCCGCA
>NZ_JAAKGN010000138.1:0-13736 GCF_011039295.1 Modestobacter sp. KNN46-3
GGCGACGTCCTCGTGGACTGGTACGCCGGCGCCGCCCGGGACCTGCCGTGGCGCGCCCCCGGCACCGACCCGTGGGCGGTGCTGGTCAGCGAGGTCATGCTCCAGCAGACGCCGGTGCGCCGGGTGGGGTGGTGCTCACGGGGATCCAGTGTGCCTGGGCCTCCGCGGACCCCGCCGTCGGAGTGGCAGACGAACCGAGCCAGCACCCTCCGTCACCACCCGCCGGGTGGACCGTGGCCCGGGGCCGCGCCGGGGCGATGGGCCCCTCCGGTCAGGGCGTGGCGCGCTGTCGGCGACCGGCTCGCCGGTTAGCGTCGCCGACGTGCTACACCCGGTCGGCCCGTTGCCCGCTGTCGTCTACTGGCGACGGCGTCTGCTGGTCCTCGGTTGCGCGGTGGGCGTGCTCGGTGGCGGGGGCTGGCTGGGGGTCGCGGTGGCCACCGGGTCGCCGGACGAGGACACCGTGCTCACCGCCGCGGGCGATGAGTCGGTACCCGCGCCGGCCCTGGACCAGGTCGTGCCGTCGCTGGCGGCGGTGCAGCTCCCGACGGCCGAGCCCGCCGAGGAACCGCAGGACGCGGAACGGCAGGACGACGAGCCGGCGGACGAGGAGCCGCCGGCCGAGGCGCTGCCCGTGGACGGCGGACCCTGCAGCAACGACATGATCGGCGTCGAGGTGCGGCCGACCCCGGCCAGCAGCCCGGTCGGCAGCAAGCCGACGTTCGACCTGGTGGTCACCAACGTCTCGCAGGTCTCCTGCGTCCGTGCGCTGGACAAGGGGCTGCAGGAGATCGTGATGGTCGACGCATCGGGCACCCGGGTGTGGGGGAGCAACGACTGCTTCCCGGAGACGACGACGGACCCGCGGACGCTGCAGCCGGGGGAGTCCGTGGTGTTCCCGGTGCTGTGGGGTGGGCTGAGCAGCACGCCGGGGTGCACCGCGGAGCGCGTGCCGCCCGCACCGGGGGACTACCGGCTGCGCGGCCGGTTGGACACGGCGACCAGCCCCGACGCCGCCTTCACCCTGACCTGACGGGCCGCAGGCCCGTACGGCCCCGCTGCAGGGGCCCGATGCGAGCTTGCGAGCGTTGGCAGAAGGACCCCGTCCTCCTCATCCCTCGCAAGCTCGGGACGAGCCTCGGGACGGGGCCGATCAGCTGTAGCGGTCGAGGATGGACGTCTCGGCGAGCCGGGACAGCCCCTCGCGGATGCCGCGCGCCCGCGCCTCGCCGACGCCCTCCACGGCCAGGAGGTCCTCGATGGTGGCCGCGAGCAGCTTCTGCAGCCCGCCGAAGTGCGCGACCAGCCGGTCGATGATGCCCGCCGGCAGCCGGGGGACCCGGGCCAGCAGCCGGTAGCCGCGCGGGCTGACCGGGGAGTCCAGCGCATCGGGGGAGGTCGGGAGGCCGTAGCAGCGGGCGACGGCGGAGAGGTCGAGCAGCTCGGTGGCCGTCAGGGCGCGCAGGTCGGCGAGCACCTCTTCGCCGGTGCGGTTCCGACGGACGCTGGGGAGGTAGTCGCGGACCAGCAGGCCGCGGTCCTCCTCGACGCCGGCGAGCATCTCGTCCAGCTGCAGGGCGAGCAGCCGGCCGTCGGTGCCCAGCTCCACGACGAAGCCCTCGATCTCGTCGGCGATCCGCCGCACCATCTCCAGGCGCTGGCTGACGCTCATCGCGTCACGAACCGTGACGAGGTCCTCGATCTCCAGCGCGGACAGCGTGCTCGCGACCTCGTCGAGCCGGAGCTTGTAGCGCTCGAGGGCGGCGAGGGCCTGGTTGGCGCGCGCCAGGATGGTCGTGGGGTGCTCGAGGGTGTACCGCCGGCCGGCCACGTACACCGAGATGATGTGCATCGACTGGCTCACGGAGATGACCGGGAACCCGGTCTGCAGTGCCACGCGCTCGGCGGTGCGGTGCCGGGTGCCGGACTCCTCGGTGGGGATCGTCGGGTCGGGCATCAGGTGCACACCGGCCCGGACGATCCGGGTGCCGTCGTAGGAGACGATCACCGCGCCGTCCATCTTGGCCAGCTCCCGGAGCCGGGTGGCCGACAGTGCGACGTCCAGAGCGAAGCCGCCGGTGCAGAGGGACTCGACGACGCGGTCGTAGCCCAGGACGATCAGTGCTCCGGTACGGCCGGCCAGGATCCGCTCCAGACCGTCCCGGAGGGCGGTACCGGGGGCGATCCGGCCGAGCAGTTCCCGCAACGCGGCCTCGGGGTCCACAGCGGGGGACACGAACGCTCCTGACGGTCGGGCGGTACGGCGGCTGATCCTACGGGGCGGAGGGGCGAGGTCGGTCACCACGGGTCCCCCGTCAGGGCGTTCACCCGGTGGCGGTCGCGCTGCGTCACCACAGCCGGGTGAAGGCCGCTCCCAGGTCGGGCACCTCGATCAGCCGGAGCCCCTGGGGCGCGGGACCGGAGTCCACCGGCACCAGCGCGGCGGTGTACCCCTGTCGTGCCGCCTCGGCCAGCCGCCGCCCGGTGCCCCCCACCCGCCGGATCTCCCCGGACAGCCCGACCTCACCGATGGCGACGAGGCCGGCGGGCAGCGGCCGGTCCTTCGAGGCGGAGGCGATCGCGAGGGCCAACGCCAGGTCGGCGGCGGGTTCGGCGATCCGCACGCCCCCGACGGAGGCGGCGAAGACGTCGGCGTCGGCCAGCCGGACCCCACCGCGCCGCTCCACCACGGCGTTGATCATGGCGACCCGCTGGGAGTCCAACCCGCTGACCGCACGGCGTGGTGAACCGCCGCCGCCGGCGGTCGCCACCAGGGCCTGCACCTCGGCGAGCAACGGCCGGCTGCCCTCCATCGTCACCGTCACGCAGCTGCCCGGCACCGGTGCGGACCGCCGGGAGACGAACAGGTGCGAGGGGTCGGGGACGCCGACGACACCACCGTCGCCGATCTCGAAGCAGCCGATCTCGTCGGCCGGGCCGAACCGGTTCTTGGTGGCTCGCACCAGGCGCAGCGTCGAGTGGCGTTCGCCGTCGAAGGAGACCACCACGTCGACCAGGTGCTCGAGTGCCCGCGGCCCGGCGATCGCGCCGTCCTTGGTGACGTGGCCGACCAGGATCGTGGTCATGTTGCGGGCCCTGGCCACCGCGCTGAGGGCGCTGGCCACCGCGCGCACCTGGGTGGCGCCACCGTCGGTGCCGTCGACGGCGGGGGACCGGACGGTCTGCACGCTGTCGAGCACGAGCAGGGTGGGGCTCACGTCCTCCACGTGGGCGAGCACCGCGGACAGCTCGGTCTCCGCAGCCAGGTAGAGCTGGTCGTGCAGGGCGCCGATGCGCTCGGCCCGCAGCCGGACCTGCGCTGCGGACTCCTCACCGGAGACGACCAGCGTCGGGCCGTTGGCCGCGGCCACCCGGTGGGCGACCTCCAACAGCAGCGTGGACTTGCCGACGCCCGGTTCGCCGGCCACCAGCAGCACCGCGCCGGGCACCAGGCCGCCGCCGAGGACACGGTCGAACTCGGTGATGCCGGTGGGCACGGCGCGGGCGCCGGCGAGCTCCACCTGGCCGATCGGGCGCGCCTTGGCGCTGACCGGGCCGGCGGAGACGGCGCGCAGCGGGGAGCCGACGGTGCCGACCTCCTGCACGCTGCCCCAGGTCTGGCACTCCGGGCAGCGGCCGACCCACTTCGCCGAGGCGTAGCCGCACTCGGAACAGCGGTGGGCGGGACGGGAGGACTTCACACCGGATGCTGGCACGCCGTCATGGTGACGGCGGGGTACGACAGTCCCGGGAGGGGCGTGGGTCAGTTCTCCTCGTCGGCCGACTCCTGCTCGCGGGCCTCCTGGCCGGAGTTCTCCTCGACGGACCCCTCATCGCCGGCGACCTCTTCCTCGCCGTGGAAGTCGAACGCCTCGCCGCGGGGGAGGTCGCGGTTGGGCGTACCGACGGGGACCGGGACGGTCACCTCCCCGGCCTCCTCGAAGACGAACGTGACGTCGATGGACTGCCCGACCCCGATCTCCTCGGTGAGGCCTGTCAAGGTGATCGTGGGCCCGCCGCCGTTGGTGAGGAACAGGATGCCCTCGGGCGGGACGGGCAGGTCCAGGTCGGCGGAGCCACTGGAGTCGGCGGCGGGCGCGGCGGAGTCGGGGTCGAGCACCTCGACGCCGTCGAATGCCTCGCCCTCGATCGAGACCAGGGTGTCCTCGGTGTTGGCCGTGCTGGCGACGGCGCCCACCAGCCGGGCGTCGCTCCCGCTGGAGTACGTGCCTCCGGTGGGGTACGCCAGGTTCAGGGCTCGGAGCTTCACGTCGCCGACCGAGGCCATGGTTCCGACCTGGTCCCGCTGCTGCTCGGCCGTTTGCGCGACCTGGCCGGCGCTGCACGCGGTCAGCGCGATCGGGGAGAGCAGCAGGACACCCATCACGGCAGCGCGCGGTGCGCGGTTCACAGCGTCGACCTCCAGAGACGTGCCGGCCACCGACGACGCCGGTGGCACGAGTCGCGCTGAGCGTAACCGGCACCCCCGGATGTCCGCTGGGAGGTGAGGGGCATGGCGGCAGGTGGCGTGGGCGACCTCCCGGGGTCCGGCGACCCCGCGCTCGCCGACTTCCCAGCTCAGGCCCCGGACACCCGCCGCTGGTGCTTCGCCGACCAGCTCGGGCCGCACTTCCTCGACGCGCCGGACCAGCCCGTGCTGCTCGTCGAGTCGCGGGGCGTCTTCCGCCGCCGCCGCTTCCACCGGCAGAAGGCGCACCTGCTGCTGTCGGCCCTCCGGCACCGTGCGGCCGAGCTCGGCGACCAGGCGATCTCCCTGCAGACCGACAGGTACGCCGAGGCGCTGGACCGGGTCCGGGAGCCCCTGTCGGTGTGTGCGCCGACCACCTGGCCGGCGCGCGACTTCGTGCTCCGCCGTCCCGGCGTCACGGTGCTGGAGGCCCGGGGCTTCGTGACCGGGCAGGCCGACTTCCGCCGCTGGGCGGAGGGCCGTTCCCGGCATCGCCTGCTGATGGACGACTTCTACCGGGTGGCCCGGCGGGTGCACGACGTCCTGATGGACGGGGCGGAGCCGGCCGGTGGTACCTGGAACCTCGACCACGAGAACCGCGAGCCGGCACCGGCCGACGGGCGGGTGGACGTCCCGCCGCCGTGGCTGCCCGTCGAGGACGAGATCGACGAGCAGGTGCGCGCCGACCTGGACCGCTGGGCGGCCGACGGCGACGTCGTCTTCGTCGGGGACGACGGCCCACGGCTCTTCCCGGTCACGCACGCCGAGACCGAGGAACGGCTCCAGGACTTCCTCACCCACCGGCTGCGCGCGTTCGGCCCGCACGAGGACGCGATGCTGGCCGGTGACCCGTGGCTGGCCCACTCGATGCTGTCGGCGTCGCTGAACCTGGGACTCGCCGACCCGGCCGACGTCGTCGCCCGGGCGGAGCAGGCGTACCGCGACTCGGTGGCCGCCGGCGACCCGCTGCCGCTGAACTCGGTCGAGGGGTTCGTCCGGCAGGTGATGGGCTGGCGGGACTGGATCTGGCACCTCTACTGGCAGCTCGGGCGCGACTACCGGCACGGCAACGCGCTGGCCGCCCACGAGGAGGTGCCGCCCTGGCTGGGTGACCTGGACGCCGAGGCCGTGGGGGCCAACTGCCTGTCCTCCGTGGTCCGGGACGTGCGCGAGCGCGGTTGGGTGCACCACATCCCGCGGCTGATGGTGCTGGGCAACTACGCGTTGCAGCGCGGGATCGAGCCGCTGGCGATGACCGACTGGTTCCACCGGGTCTTCGTCGACGGCTACGACTGGGTGATGGTCGCCAACGTCGTCGGGATGAGCCAGCACGCCGACGGCGGCGTGCTGGCGACCAAGCCCTACGCCGCGGGCGGTGCGTACATCAACCGGATGAGCGACTACTGCGGCAGTTGCCGATACGACCCGAAGAAGCGCCTCGGTGCGGACGCCTGCCCGTTCACCGCCGGGTACTGGGCGTTCCTGGAGCGGAACCGGGAGCGGCTGGTCGAGAACCGGCGGATGCGTCAGCCGTTGTCCGGTCTGGGGCGGCTCAAGGACCTGGACGCCGTCGTGGAGCAGGAGCGGGACCGGGGCACCGACCCGCGCTGAGCGCGGCAGTGGCCCGGTGGGGCAGGAGGGCCCTCCTCAGGTGATCGCCGCCCCGCCGGCCAGCAGCAGGGCGACGTCGAGCACGGTCAGCAGCAGCACCGCCGGGAAGGCGAGCCGGCGAGCGCGGGGGCTGCCGGCGAGGGCGGCGGCGACCACGGCCGGCGCGGCGACGGCGCAGGCCAGCCAGCCGAGCGGGCCCGGCGGGCCGGGCGGCCCCAGCACCAGCAGCAGGGTGGCGCCACCGAGCAGCACGGCGCCGGCGATCGCGGAGGGCACCGCCCCCACCCGGTGCGGCAGACCGCGGACGCCGGTGGCCAGGTCGTCGTCGACGTCGGGCGCCACGTTGGCGACGTGCGCGGCGCCGCCGAGCGCTGCCCCGGCCGCGATCAGCCACCACGGTGCTCCGGGGCCGCCCGGCGCCGCGGCGACCACGCCGGCGGGCAGCGCGCCGAAGCCGGTCAGGTAGGGGAGCGGGGACAGTGCGGTGCGCTTGAGGCCGGCGTCGTAGGCCAGCCCGCTGGCGACCAGCAGCAGGAGCAGGAGGCCGGGCACGACGCCCAGCGCCAGGGACGTGACGACGGCGACGGCGACGGCGACGGCCGTGGCCCGGCGCAGCAGTGCCGGGGTCAGCAGCCCTTGGACGACGGGCTTGTCGGTTCGGCCGACGGCGAGGTCCCGGTCGGCGTCCAGCCAGTCGTTGCACCAGCCGATGGCGGCCTGCCCGGCCAGCACCGCGACCCCGACCAGCACGGTCCGGCCGGCGGGGACGTCGGCGGCGACGGCGAGCAGGACGGCGACCGTGGTGACCGCCAGCGTCGGTTCGAAGTGGGTCGCGCGGGCCATCGCCGCGGCGATCGTGAGCCCGCCGGAGCGGCGTACGGCACCCTCCGACTGCACACCGACCACCTCCCTGTCAACCCCGCGTCTACCTCGATCACGCCGCTGACCAGCACTTTTGTAGCACTCTGCCGAGCCGGACCGCATCCCCTCGTGCTAACCTGGGGTGAGCGAAAGGGGTCACATACACATGGGCTTCACTGTTGGCGAGACCGTTGTCTACCCGCACCACGGCGCGGCGCTCATCGAGGCGATCGAGCAGCGCACCATCAAGGGCGTCGAGAAGTCGTACCTCGTGCTGAAGGTCGCCCAGGGCGACCTGACCGTCCGCGTGCCGGCCGACAACGCCGAGATCGTCGGTGTCCGCGACGTCGTCGGCCAGGAGGGCCTGAACAAGGTCTTCGAGGTGCTGCGGGCGCCGCACACCGAGGAGCCGACCAACTGGTCGCGGCGCTACAAGGCCAACCTCGAGAAGCTGGCCTCCGGTGACGTGAACAAGGTCGCCGAGGTCGTGCGTGACCTCTGGCGTCGTGACAAGGACCGTGGCCTGTCCGCCGGCGAGAAGCGCATGCTCTCCAAGGCACGGCAGATCCTGGTCAGCGAGCTCGCGCTCGCCGAGGGCACCAACGAGGACAAGGCCGAGGTCCTCCTCGACGAGGTCCTCGCATCGTGAGCAGGGCTTCCTGAGCCGCTCGCACCACCCCAGAGACACCCAGACCACTCCCGTGCTCGCTGTCGGCATCGTCGCAGCGGCCGGGAGTGGTCTGCGTCTGGGGGCAGAGCTCCCCAAGGCCCTGGTGCACCTCGGGGGCCGGCCGCTGGTCTGCTGGGCGGTCGAGTCGCTGCGTGCCGGCGGGGTCGAGCAGGTGGTGGTCGCCGTCCCGGCGCCGCAGCAGGCGGCCTTCACCGCCGTCCTCCCCGACGACGTGCACGTCGTCGTCGGCGGGGACACCCGCACGGCGTCGGTCCGGGCCGCCCTCGGCGCCGCCCGTGAGCACGCCGACGCGGTGCTGGTCCACGACGCGGCGCGGCCGCTGACCCCGCCCGACGTCGTCGCCCGGGTGCTGGCCGCCCTGGCCGGGGGCGCCCGCGCCGTCGTCCCGGTGCTGCCCGTCGTGGACACCACCGTGGTCGTGGACGGCGACGGGGTGGTGACCGGCGACGTGCCCCGCGCCCCGCTGCGCCGGGTGCAGACCCCGCAGGGCTTCGACCGGGCGACCCTGGTGGCTGCCTACGCCCGTGCGCAGGGCACCGCGGCCGAGTTCACCGACGACGCGTCGGTGGTCCGGGCTGCCGAGATCCCGGTGCACACCGTGGCCGGTGACGAGCGCGCAGCCAAGATCACCGTCGCGCACGACCTTGCGCTGGCCGAGTTGCAGGTGACCCGGTGACCTCTCCGCTGCCGCGGGTGGGCATCGGTAGCGACGTCCACCCGATCGAGGCCGGCCGCCCCTGCTGGCTGGCCGGGCTGGAGTGGCCCGGTGTCGACGGCTGCGCGGGGCACTCCGACGGCGACGTCGTGGCCCACGCCCTGACCGACGCCGTGCTGTCGGCCGCCGGCCTCGGCGACATCGGTGGGCTGCTGGGCACCGACGACCCCCGCTGGGCAGGCGCCCGCGGTGCCGCCGTGCTGGAGCACGTCCGCGAGGTGCTCACCGCGGCCGGCTGGCAGGTCGGCAACGCCTCGGTGCAGCTGATCGGGAACAGCCCGAAGTTGGGGCCGCGGCGGACCGAGGCCGAGGGAGTGCTGACCGCAGTGCTCGGCGCACCGGTCAGCGTCACCGCGACAACGACCGACGGGCTGGGGCTCACCGGCCGCGGCGAGGGCCGGGCCGCGGTGGCCACGGCGCTCGTGGTCCGGAGCACTGCCTGGTCGCCCGTAGAATCCATCCGGTGAGCCTCCGCCTGTACGACACGGCCGCGCGTGCCGTGCGCGACTTCACGCCCCTGCGTGCAGGACGGGTCTCCATGTACGTCTGCGGGCTCACCGTGCAGGGCCCGCCGCACATCGGCCACGTCCGGTTCGCCCTCGCCTTCGACGTGCTGCGCCGCTGGCTGCTGCACCAGGGCAACGAGGTCACCTACGTCCGCAACGTCACCGACGTCGACGACAAGATCCTCACCAAGGCCGCAGCGGCCGGCGTCCCGTGGTGGGCCTGGGCGTACGAGAACGAGCGCGCCGCCACCCGCGCGTACGACGTGCTGGGCACGCTGCCGCCCACCTACGAGCCGCGGGCCACCGGGCACGTGCCGGAGATGGTCGAGCTGATCGAGCGGCTCATCGCCGGCGGGCACGCCTACGACGTCGACGGCGACGTCTACTTCGACGTCCGTTCCTTCCCCGGCTACGGCGAGCTGACCGGCCAGAAGCTGGGCGACCTGCAGCCGGCTGCGGACACCGAGACCGACGAGCGCAAGCGCGACCCCCGCGACTTCGCGCTGTGGAAGTCGGCCAAGGACGGCGAGCCCGCCACGGCCTCCTGGCCCACCCCCTGGGGCCGCGGGCGCCCGGGCTGGCACCTGGAGTGCTCGGCGATGGCCGAGAAGTACCTCGGCGCGGAGTTCGACGTCCACGGTGGTGGGCTGGACCTGCGCTTCCCGCACCACGAGAACGAGCGGGCCCAGTCGCAGGCCGCCGGTGACGGGTTCGCCCGCTACTGGCTGCACAACGGCTGGGTCACCATGGGCGGCGAGAAGATGAGCAAGTCGCTGGGCAACACCGCGCTGGTCGACGAGGTCGTCCAGCGCGTGCGCCCGGTGGAGCTCCGCTACTACCTCGTGGCCCCGCACTACCGCAGCACGATCGAGTTCACCGAGCCGGCGCTGGAGGAGGCGGGGGTCGCCTACCGGCGGCTGGAGTCCTTCGTCCGGCGCGCGGCCGAGGTGGTGGGGGAGGACGCCGGCAAGCCGGTGCTGCCTCCCGAGTTCACCGCCGCCCTGGACGACGACCTGAGCACGCCCGCCGCCGTCGCGGTGGTCCACGAGGTCGTCACCCAGGGCAACAGCGCGCTGGCCGCCGACGACGCCGAGGCGCTCACCGCCGCGCTGGGCGCGGTGCGGGCGATGCTCGGGGTGCTCGGTCTCGACCCGCTCGACCCGCAGTGGGCCGACGCCGGCGGCGACCGCCGCCTGGCCGAGGTCACCGACGGCCTGGTCGCGCTCGCGCTGGAGCAGCGCACCGCGGCCCGGGCCCGCAAGGACTACGCGTCAGCTGACGCGATCCGGAACCAGCTCGGCGCCCTGGGCGTGCAGGTCGAGGACACCCCCCAGGGCACACGATGGGAGCTGACCTGATGGCCGGCAACAGTCAACGGCGCGGCCGCTCGGCCGGCGCCGGCAAGAAGACCGCGACGTCCGGCACCGGCGGCAAGAACCGCCGGTCGCTGGCCGGGCGGGGCGCCACCCCGAAGGCCACGGACCGGCCGCACCACCCTGCGTACAAGGCGGCGAAGGCCGCCGCGGCGCGCCAGGACAACCGGCAGCGGGTGCAGCGGCGCAACGCCGAGGCCCCCGAGCTGCTGCTGGGCCGCAACCCGGTGCTGGAGGCGCTGCGGGCCAGCATCCCCGCGACGGCGCTCTACGTCGTCACCGGTGACACGAGCCGCGGCGGGACCGACGAGCGGATCGCCGAGTCGGTGCAGCTGGCCGCCGACCGCGGGCTGCCGCTGCTCGAGGTGGGCAAGGCCGAGTTCGACCGGATGAGCGACCACGCGCTGCACCAGGGCATCGGCCTGATGGTGCCGCCCTACGACTACGCGCACCCGGACGACCTGCTCGACATCGCCCGCGACTCCGGCCGCCCGCCGCTGATCGTGGCGCTGGACGGCGTCACCGACCCGCGCAACCTGGGCGCGGTCATCCGCTCGGCCGCGGCCTTCGACGCCCACGGGCTCGTCGTGCCCGAGCGCCGCGCGGTGGGCATGACCGGCTCGGCCTGGCGCACCAGCGCCGGCGCGGCGGCCCGGCTGCGGGTGGCCCGAGCCGTCAACCTGGGTCGCAGCCTGGCCTCCTACCAGGAGGCGGGCCTGCAGACCGTCGGCCTGGCTGCCGACGGCGACATGGGCATCCACGAGTACGACGGCTTCGCCGACCCGATCGCTCTGGTCGTCGGGGCCGAGGGCACCGGGCTGTCCCGGCTGGTCCGGGAGCGCTGCGACGTCGTCCTGTCCATCCCGATCACCAAGGACACCGAGTCGCTGAACGTCAGCGTCGCGGCCGGGATCGCGCTCTACGCCGCAGCCTCCGCCCGCCGGTGACCGCACCGGCCGGTCCCCGCTGAGCGGGACCGGCCGGCGACGGCGACCGAGGGTGAGCCGCGTCCCCGTCGGGTGAGCCGGGGCATGACGCGGCTCGACGGTCGCCGGGGCGGCTCACCCTCGGGCGGTGATCAGCCGAGCAGCTGGGCGACGGTGTAGATCACCAGGCCGGCCAGGCCGCCCACGACGGTCCCGTTCACCCGGATCCACTGCAGGTCACGGCCCACCTGGAGCTCGATCCGCCGGCTGGTCTCCTCGGTGTCCCAGCGGGCCACGGTGGTGCCCACCAGGTCGGCGACGTCGCCGGAGAACCGCTCGACGGCGTACCCGGCGGCCCGCTGGGACTGCCGCTGCACCAGTTCACGCACCGTCGGGTCGGTCTGCAGCAGCTGCGCGCCGGAGCGGATCAGCCCGACCACCCGCGCCCGCAGCTCGGAGTCCGGGTCGGCCGCGGCGGTGACGACGGCGTTCTTCGCCGTGCTCCACAGCGAGCCCGACCAGGTGCGCACCGCCGGGTGGTCCAGCAGTTCCTCCTTGAACCGCTCGACCCGGGCCGCGGCCTCCGGATCGGTGCGGAGCGTGTGCACGTAGGCCCGCAGCCGCTTGTCGTAGCTGCGGCGCAGCTCGTGCCGGGAGTCCGCGCCCACCTCGGCGAGGAAGCCCTGGAGCAGGTCGAAGACCCGGTCGAACACCCGGTCGTCGACCCAGTCGGGCACCCAGGCGGGGGAGGCGTCGCCGAGCCGGGTGCGGAAGACCAGCCGGTTGTCGGCCAGGAAGTTCGCCAGCCCGGTGAGCCCCGCGGAGAGCACCTCCTGGTGCCGGTCGCCGTCGACGACGAGCTCGATGCCGCGGGCCACGGCCGGCGCGGCGGGGGTCTCCCGGAGCTTGCGGTCGGCGAAGGCGGCGACGGCGGGCTGCAGCTCGTCGTCCTTCAGCAGGTCGGTCAGCCCGCCGAGGGCGGCACCGGCGTCGCCGGCCAGCCGCTCGGCCCGGCCGGGGGCGGCCAGGAACTCGCCCAGCCGACCGGGGACGTCGACGGTGGCCAGCCGCTCGTCGACGACCGCCCGGGTCAGGAAGTTCTCCCGGACGAAGGTGCCCAGGCTGGTGCCGATCTGGTCCTTCTTGCGCGGGATGATCGCGGTGTGCGGGATCGGCAGCCGCAACGGGTGCCGGAACAGCGCGGTGACGGCGAACCAGTCGGCCAGCGCGCCGACCATGGACGCCTCCGCGGTGGCCCGGACGTACCCGACCCAGCTGCCCGCCTCCTCGCCCAGCAGCACGCAGCCGAGGAAGACCAGGGCGGCGAGGACGAACAGCCCGGTGGCCAGCCGTTTCATCTTGGCCAGGTCGCGGGCGCGCTGGGGGTCGTCGAGCGACTCGGCCAGCGGGGTGGTCAGCTGGGGTCCGGGCACCCGGCCGAGCCTAGGCGTCGGGGCGGGACACCCCACGCCGGACGTGCGACGACCCCGGGGCCGCGGGGGCGGCACCGGGGTCGTCGGTCAGGGGGTCCTACCTCACTCCGAGGTCTCGTCGAGGGTGACCTCGACCTCGGTGCTGTCCCCGCCGCGACGGACGGTCAGCGTGACGTCGTCGCCGGGCTGGGCGCTGCGGATCGCGGCGGTCAGCTCGGTGGAGGTGGTGATCGGCCGGTCGCCGACCGCGGTGATCACGTCACCGGCCTGCAGGCCGGCCTCGTCGGCGGCGGAGCCCTCGGAGACCGTGGCCACCTGGGCGCCCTGCCCCACGGCGGAGCCGGGGTCGGCCGCGGTGCGGGCGCTGACCCCGAGCAGGGCGTGCGTCGCCGAGCCGGTGTCGATGATCTGCTCGGCGATCCGCTGCGCGGTGTTCGACGGGATGGCGAAGCCGACGCCGATGTTCCCGCTGGTCGACTCCTGGCCCGGCAGGCCGGTGCTGGCGACCGACGCGATCGCGGTGTTGATGCCGATGACCTCGCCGTCGGCGTTCACCAGCGCACCGCCGGAGTTGCCCGGGTTGATGGCCGCGTCGGTCTGCAGGGCGTCGATCACCGTGTTCTCGTCCTGGGTCGACCCGGCCTGCACCGCCCGGTTGGTGGCGCTGATGATCCCGTCGGTGACCGTGTTGGTCAGGCCCAGCGGCGCACCGATGGCGACCGCGAGGTCGCCGACCTGGACGGCCTCGGAGTCGGCGAAGACCGCCGGGGTCAGCCCGCCGGCGTCGGAGAGCTTGACCACGGCGAGGTCGTTGCTCGGGTCCGTGCCGACGACGGTGGCGTCGTAGACCGTCCCGTCGGAGGTGCGCACCTGCACGGTCACGTCGTCGGTGCTGCTGTCCAGGCTCACCACGTGGTTGTTGGTGAGCACGTAGCCGTCCTCGGACAGGACGACGCCGGAGCCCGACCCCGAGCCCGCGGCGGCGCTCACGTACAGGGTGACCACGCTGGGGGCCGCCGCGGCGGCCGCGGCCGTCGTGCTCGTGGCCTTCTCGGCGTCCTTGATGACGACGGGCTGCGCGCTCGTCCCGCTGGCGCTGACCACGGTGTCCACGTCGCTCAGCGCGACCACGCCGGCGCCGGCGCCACCGCC
>NZ_JAAKGN010000139.1:0-13402 GCF_011039295.1 Modestobacter sp. KNN46-3
GCGACCTACCGCACCCGCTCCACGATCCGCACCGAGGCGACCATCGACCTGGACGGCGAGACGCTGCCGGTGGTCAACGTCGAGATCAGCGCGGCCTCGCACCCGTTCTGGACCGGCAACCAGCGGGTGCTGGACACCGCCGGCCGGGTCGAGCGGTTCAACCAGCGGTACGGCGCCATCGCCCGGCCGGCACGGAAGCGAGGCTGACCGATGGCCGTCCCGAAGCGGAAGACGTCTCGGTCCAACACCCGGTCCCGCCGGTCGCAGTGGAAGGCGACCCCGGTCCCGCTGGTGCCGGTCACCGTGGACGGCGTCGCCCGGCTGGTGCCGCAGAAGCTGCGCACGGCCGCCGAGCGGGGCCTGCTGCCGTGAGCCGCCGCCCGGTGCCGGGCGGGGACGCGGGCGGGCCGCTGGTGGCGCTGTGCGTCGGCCACCGGTGCGCGGCGCTGCGCCGGCTCGCCGGTACGGCCGACGGCGTCGACCAGGTGGCCGAGGCGGTCCGGCACACCACGGGCGCGGTGCTCGTCACCGCCGGCTGCATCGGCGCCTGCGACCGGGCGGCGCTCGCCGGGCTGGCCTGGCGGAAGCCCGGCAGCGGCCGCCCCGGCCCGGCCGTCTGGCTCTCGGAGGTCCAGACGCCCGAACGGACCGCCGGCCTGGTCGCCTGGGTCAGCGCCGGCGGGCCGGGGGTGGCGGGCCCGACCACCGGGCTGCCCGACTGCCTGCGCACCGTCGTGGCCGGCGTCGGCCCGGCTCCCCGGCTGGGGTGACCGGAGGGGCAGGGACCCGACCGTCCCTGCCCCTCCCCCGGGTCACTCGTTCGCCGAGCCCGCGCTGTCGCCGGCGCGCTGCTCGCTGCTCGGCGCACCGACCCAGACGGTCTTGGCGTTCATGAACTCGCGCATGCCCAGCGCGGTGAGCTCCCGGCCGTAACCGCTCTGCTTCACCCCGCCGAAGGGCAGCTCCGGGTAGCTGGTGGTCATCCCGTTGACGAAGGCCATCCCCGACTCGATGTCCCGGACGAACTGCGCCCGCTCGTCGTCGTCCTCGCTCCACAGGTTCGAGCCGAGCCCGTAGGGGTGGCTGTTGGCGATCTCGATCGCCTCGTCGAGGGAGTCGACGGTCCACAGCGCCGCGACCGGCCCGAAGACCTCCTCGGCGTAGAGGTCCATCTCCGGGGTGATGCCGCTGAGCAGGGTGGGCTCGTAGAACCAGCCCGGCCGGTCCACCCGCTGCCCGCCGACCACCACCGCGGCGCCCTTGGCCCGGGCGTCCTCGACGTAGGCCTCGACGTCGGCCAGGCCGGACTCGGTGGCCAGCGGCCCGACGTCGGTGCCCTCGTCCATCGGGTCGCCGACGGCCAGCGCGCCGATCTTCTCGGCGAACAGCCGGGTGAACTCCTCGGCGACGTCGCGGTGCACGAAGAACCGCTTCGCCGAGATGCAGCTCTGCCCGTTGTTCTGGTTGCGGGAGGTGACCGCGACCCCGGCCGCGGCGTCCAGGTCCGCCGAGGGCATCACGATGAACGGGTCGGAGCCACCCAGCTCCAGCACCGTGGGCTTGAGCGCGTCCCCGGCGATCGAGGCGACCGACTGGCCGGCCGGCGCGCTCCCGGTGAGC
Organism: Modestobacter sp. KNN46-3; assembly: GCF_011039295.1. Lineage (NCBI taxonomy): Bacteria > Bacillati > Actinomycetota > Actinomycetes > Geodermatophilales > Geodermatophilaceae > Modestobacter > Modestobacter sp. KNN46-3. The sequence continues at coordinate 1,621 of NZ_JAAKGN010000139.1, forward strand.
GTCGCGGCGACCACCCGGTCGTCCCGGATGACCCGCTCGATCGTCGAGGACCCGATCAGCAGGGTCTGGAAGACGTCGTCGGGGAACCCCGCCTTGCGGAAGAGCTCCTCCAGGTACAGCGCGGTCTGCGGCACGTTGCTGGCGTGCTTGAGCAGGCCGACGTTGCCGGCCATCAGCGCCGGGGCGGCGAACCGCATCGCCTGCCAGAGCGGGAAGTTCCAGGGCATGACCGCCAGCACCACGCCCAGTGGCTGGTGGGTGACGTAGGCCTGCCGGGCACCCACCGCGTCGGCGTCCAGCCGCTGGGGCTCGAGCATCGCCGGCCCGTGCTCGGCGTAGTACCGCAGCGCCTTGGCGCACTTGCCCACCTCGGCCTTCGCCGAGGACAGCGTCTTGCCCATCTCGGTGGTCATCAGCTCGGCGACCGCGTCGTCGTCGGCGTCCAGCACGTCGGCCGCCGCCCGCAGCCAGCGCACCCGGTCCTCGACCGGGGTGCGCCGGTAGCTGCGGTACGCCGCGGCCGCGCGACCGATCTTGTCCTCCAGCGCCTCGTCGGAGAGCGGCTCGTAGGTCTTCAGCGTCTCGCCGGTGGTGGGGTTGATGGTGGCGATGGCCATGGGGGCTCCCGTCGTCGTCCGTGTCGCGGGTCGGTGCCGGACGGCGGCGCTCCCGGTGGGCGCTCGGGCGGTCCGGCACGGCTCGCCTGCACCGTGCACCTGCCCGGCGCTCCCGGAGGGGAAACGGCTGGACGTGGGACGCCGGGAGTTCACGTGGGCACCGCCGACTGGTCGCCCGGTGCAACCACAGTGCGCCCATGCCGCTTGATGCACCCCTGTCCCGCCGCACCGTGCTGAAGGGCGGGGCCGCCACGGCCGCCGCCCTGACCTTCGGTGGGCTCACCAGCGAGGCCGCCCGTGCGGCCGTGGCCGAGACCGCTCGTTCCGGCGTCTTCGGCTTCGGCGTCGCCAGCGGCGACCCCACGGCCACCGAGCTGCTGCTCTGGACCCGGGTGACGCCCACCCCCGAGTCCCTGCCCGGCAGCCGCCGCGAGCCGGCCGTCCCGGTCCGCTGGGAGGTCGCCGCCGACGAGGCGTTCACCCGCATCGTGCGCAGCGGGAACGTCGTCGCCGATGTCAGCCGCGACCACACCGTCAAGGTCGTGGTGAACCGGCTGACCCCCTACACCCGCTACTTCTACCGGTTCACCTGCGCCGGTGAGACCTCCCCGGTCGGCCGCACCCAGACCGCCCCGGACGAGCCCGGCCAGACCCATGCGCTCCGCATGGCGTTCGTCTCCTGCAGCAACTGGACCGGCGGGTACTTCACCGCCTACCGCGGGATCGCCGCCCGGGACGACCTGGACTTCGTGCTGCACCTGGGCGACTACCTCTACGAGTACGGCAACTCCCCGCGGGTGGCCGGGGTCGCCGGGTCCGGTGACCGGTACGGGCCCAACGCGCTGATCGGCATCCGGGACCACGAGCCGGTCCACGAGATGGTCACGCTGGAGGACTACCGGATCCGGCACGCGCTCTACAAGACCGACCCGGACCTGCAGCGGGCGCACCAGCAGCACGCGTGGATCGTCATCTTCGACGACCACGAGATCACCAACGACGCCTACGACTTCGGCGCGGAGAACCACGAGCGGGACGACGACCCGGCCACCCCCTACACCGAGCCGGGCAAGCCCGACGGCATCAAGCCCGAGGGCGACTTCCTGTTCCGCCGGGCCAAGGCGTTCCAGGCCTACCTGGAGTGGATGCCGATCCGCGAGCCCGCGATGTGGCAGCCGCACGCCAGCAAGGGCCGGCAGTTCTTCCGCCGCTTCGGCTTCGGCGACCTGGCCGAGCTGTCGGTGATCGACACCCGGCAGAACCGCAGCGAGCAGGTGCCGGGCACCGTCGACGGCGCGCTCAACCCGGCCCTGACCGACCCGCGGCGGCACCTGCCCGAGCCGCCGCAGCTGGACTGGCTGACGAAGGGCATCCGCACCGGGCGCACCGCCTGGCACCTGGTGGGCAACCAGACGGTGTTCGCCCGGGTGTTCGCCGTCCCCCGGCCCGGCACCGTGCCCGGCTCGGTGTTCAACACCGACCAGTGGGACGGCTACCAGGCCGACCAGCGGGCGGTGCTCGACGCGATGGCCGCCGCCGGCCCGGACCCGGTCGTGCTCACCGGCGACATCCACTCCTCCTGGGCCAACGACCTCCCCGTCGACCTGGCCGCCTACCCCGGCGACGGCAACTCGGTGGGCGTGGAGTTCGTCTGCCCGTCGGTGACCAGCAACGGCTTCAAGGAGGCCGTCGGCTCCGCGGCCGCCGCGACCGCCACCACCGCCGCCTTCCAGGGCGCCAACCCCTGGGTCCGCTACCTGGAGGGCATCGGCCACGGCTTCGTCGTGCTGGACGTGACCCCGGAGCGGGTGCAGGCGGACTTCTGGTTCATCCGCAGCAACGGTGACAAGGGCCTGGCCGTCGACCCGCGGCTGGACCCGCAGGCGACGGTCGGCTACGAGACGTCGTTCGCCACGGTGAAGGGCTCCCGCAAGGTCAGCGGCCCGACGGCCGAGCTGGGGCCGCGTTCGGACTCCCCCCGGACGGTCTGAGCTCGGCAGGCACGGTTGCGGGTCCGGGTACGCCCGGGCCCGCAGCCGGGCCTTCCGGCCTCCCCGGGCAGGACCATGGTCACGCCCGTAGCGTCGGGCCCGCGGGCCGGACGGGCCCACGACGTCGAGGTCGGAGGACGATGGACACCGGTCGCATCCGCAACGCAGCACTGGCCCGCAAGGTGGTGCCGGCCGATCAGGCCGCTGCGCTGATCCGGCCCGGGGACACGCTCGGCATGAGCGGGTTCACCGGCGCCGGGCACCCCAAGGCCGTGCCGGAGCTGCTGGCCCAGCGGATCACCGCGGCGCATGCCGCCGGCGAGCCGTTCCAGGTCGACCTGTGGACCGGGGCCTCCACCGCCCCCGAGCTGGACGGCGCGCTCGCCGCCGCCGACGGCATCGGCCTGCGGCTGCCGTACCAGTCCGACCCGATCGCCCGGCAGAAGATCAACGCCGGCGAGATCGACTACGTCGACGTCCACCTCTCCCACGTCGCCCAGCTGGCGTGGGAGGGCTTCCTCGGCCCGCTGGACGTCGCCGTCGTCGAGGTCAGCGGGATCACCGAGGACGGGCAGCTGATCCCGTCGTCCTCGGTCGGGAACAACAAGACCTGGCTGGACCTCGCCGAGCGCGTGGTGCTGGAGGTCAACAGCTGGCAGCCGGCCGGGCTGGACGGCATGCACGACGTCTACTACGGGACGGCGCTGCCGCCGAACCGGCGGCCGGTGCAGCTGACCCGGCCCGGCGACCGGATCGGGGTGCCGCACCTGAGGGTCGACCCGGACAAGGTCGTCGCCGTCGTCGAGACCTCCGCCCCGGACCGGAACACCCCGTTCAGCGAGCCGGACGACACCGCCCGGGCCATCGCCGGGCACCTGATCGAGTACCTGGAGCACCAGGTCTCGGTGGGCCGGCTGCCGGCCGAGCTGCTGCCGCTGCAGTCCGGCGTCGGGAACGTGGCCAACGCCGTCCTGTCCGGTCTGCAGGAGTCGCGCTTCGAGCAGCTGACCGCCTACACCGAGGTGATCCAGGACGGCATGCTCGACCTGCTGCGCTCGGGCACGCTCGCCTCGACGTCGGCGACGGCGTTCTCCCTGAGCCCGACCGCGATCGCGGACTTCAACGCGCACGTGGCCGAGTTCCGGGACCGGATCGTGCTGCGGCCGCAGGAGATCAGCAACCACCCGGAGATCGTCCGCCGGCTGGGGGTGCTGGCGATGAACGGGATGATCGAGGCCGACCTGTACGGCAACGTGAACTCCACGCACCTGATGGGCAGCCGCATCCAGAACGGGATCGGCGGCTCGGGCGACTTCGCCCGCAACGCCTACGTCTCCTTCTTCCTCACCCCGTCGACGGCGAAGGGCGGCGCGATCTCCTCGATCGTGCCGATGGTGTCCCACGTCGACCACACCGAGCACGACGTGTCGGTGATCGTCACCGAGCACGGGCTGGCCGACCTCCGGGGCCTGCCGCCGCGCAAGCGGGCACGGCTGGTCATCGACAACTGCGCTGCTCCGGAGTACCGGCCACTGCTCACCGACTACTACGCGCGCGCGGAGCGCGGCGCGCACGGCCGGCACACCCCGCACCTGCTCGCCGAGGCGCTCAGCTGGCACACCCGCTACCTGGAGACCGGCAGCATGCTGCCCGGCTGACGCCTCGGCCGCGCTGGGTCACGAACGCTTGGCGTCCAGGCGCTGCAGCAGGTCGTCGGCGGCCTCCTCGATCTCCGGGTGGTCGTTCTGGCTGGCCCGCTGCTTGGCGTGGATCAGCGCTGCGCGGTTGACCTTGGTGAAGTCGCCGTAGGGGAACCGGTAGCGGCCCTTGGTCCCCTCGCCCTTGTCCGGGTCGACCGCCAGGTGCCACTGCGCGTAGCCCTCCTGGCCCTCGTCGTCCCGCTCCTCGTTCTCCTCGGCGGTCGACGGTGCGGCGTCGGACCACTCGGTCTGGTCGTCGTACTCCCCGGCGTCGATCAGCTCCCGGGCGTGCGCGACCCCGGCCTCGTTCACGTCGTAGTCAGGCATGCGGTTCCCCTACCCAGAGCGCCCGAGCGAACCCCGCCCGCCCGGCCGGTGTCCACCGGTGGCGCGGCGCGCTCGACAGCGGACGACGTCGAGATCGGGCTGATGGCGGTCTCCCTGGGCACGTGACCGCCACCGGCCCGATCTCGGCGTTCCTCAGCCCTGCGGCATGGTGATCACCGGCTTGACGACGGCGCCGCTGTAGGAGGCCTCCATCGCGTCGCTGATCCGCTCCAGCGGGAAGTACTCGACCAGCCGGTCGAACGGGAATCGTCCGGCGGCGTAGAGGTCCATCAGCGCACCGATCAGCCGCGGGCTGCGGTCGCTGCCGCCCAGCGTGCCGACGATCGACTTCCCCCACAGCGTGCTGATGTGGTCGACGCTGAACTCCGCCCCGGCCGGCGCGCCGCCGATCAGCAGGCAGGTGCCGCGCATGCCGACGGAGTCGACGGCCTGACGGATGACCGGGACCACCCCGGTGCACTCCAAGGCGAAATCAGCCGGGCCACCGCAGATCTCGGTGACCGCCTGCACCGCATCGGTGTCCGAGGCATCGACGACGTGGGTGGCGCCCAGCTCGGTGGCCAGCCGGAGTCGGGACTCGTGTCGGTCGACGGCGATGATCGTCGTCGCCGGGGTGTTGCGGGCGGCCATGACCGCGGCGAGCCCGACCGTGCCGGCGCCGTAGACGACCAGCGAGGCACCGGGCTGGGGGCGGGCGGTGTTGAACACCGCCCCGGCGCCGGTGGCCAGTCCGCAGGCCAGCGGGCCCATCAGCTCGACCGGCAGCCCGGCCGGGATCGGCACCAGGGCGTTGGCGGTGGTGAGCGAGTGGGTGGCGAAGGAGGACTGGCCGAAGAAGTGGCTGGCCAGCGGGCTGCCCTCGGTGGTGCGCAGCGCGGACGGCCCGTCGAGCCGGTGCCCGCCGATGACCAGCTCGCCCAGGCGCAGGCAGTAGCGCGGTTCGCCGTCCAGGCAGTTGCGGCACTGCCCGCACCACGGCCAGCCGATGACCACCGGCTGGCCCTCGCTGAGGCCGGTGACGCCCTCGCCCACGGCGGCGACGGTGCCGGAGCCCTCGTGGCCGAGCACGCCGGGCAGCGGGAAGGGCATGTCGCCGTCGCGGGCGATGCCGTCGGTGTGGCAGAAGCCGGTCGCGGCGACCCGGACCAGCACCTCACCCGGGCCGGGCTCGTCCAGTTCGACGTCCCGGACGATGAACGGCCCGTGCTGCTCCTCGACGACGGCGGCGGTGACCTTCATCTGCGCTCCTGCACCGGACCGGCCGACGACGGCCGCGCCGGTGCGCCCGCGGACCGTCCCGCCGCGGGCGACCCTGCCCGCGCGTCCCCGCAGTCTGCCCGCCCCGCGTCGGCTCAGCGCAGCCGCGGGACGACCCTCCGCTCCGCCAGCTGCTCGAACAGCTCGACGAAGCGCTGCTCGGTGTCCAGGCAGTCGGCGAACCCGGCCTGGCGCAGCTTGATCGTGGAGCTGACGTTGTCGAAGCCGGAGGTGAAGATGAACTCCCCGAACTCCCAGCCCACCAGGTCCTCGTACGGCGTCGGGACGAGGTCGTGCCGGGCGACCAGCCGCTCCCACACGTCGCGCCGGTCGGCCATCGCCTCGGCCAACGGCACCGGCTGCGGCTCGGCGTGCTCCATGCCGAAGGCCCGGGCGAAGGCCGGGAACAGGTGCCGCCAGCGCACCTGGTCGCCGTTGGTGACGTTGTAGACCTCACCGTCGGCCACCTGCTCGCGGCCGGCCCAGACCGTGGCGCGGGCCAGCAGCTCGGCGTCGGTCACCTGGTAGAGCGCGTCGTATGCGGCCAGGCTCCCGGGGAAGCGCAGCGGCTGGCCCAGCTCCCTGCTGATCGCGGCGTACACCGCGATCACCATCAGCAGGTTCATCGGGTTGCCGACGGCGTAGCCGATGACGCCCTCCGGACGGAGGACGGTCAGCCGGAAGCCCCGCTCCGCCGCGACCTCGCGGAGCAGGTCCTCCTGGTCGTAGTAGAAGTTCGGCTGGACGATCCGCGGGTCGGTCTCCTTGGCCGGGGTGTTGAAGAAGCCCATGTGCGCGCCGTAGGCCTTGCCGCCCTGGTACAGCGTCACGTGCTCCAGCGGCGCCCCGGCCGCGGCCAGCCCGTCGAGGGTGTGGCGCAGCATGCCGACGTTGACCTCGGAGAGCTCACGCGCGGTCGGCCGCTCGGCGTACGCACCGAACACCAGGTGCGAGACGTCGCCTGCCCCGGCCAGCCCGGCCCGGGCGCCCTCGGCGTCGCGCAGGTCGACGGCCAGGTGCTCCCACCCCGCATCGCGTGGAGGGCGGCGGCTGAGCCCGCGGACCCGCCAGCCCGGCTGCCCGGCGTACTCCGCGGCGGCGGCCGCGCCGATGACCCCACCCGCGCCGGTCACCAGCACGCTGCCCTGTTCCGTCATCCCGCTGCACCTCTCGTCGTCGGTCGTCCCCGAGCGTGCATGCCCGCCGGGGAGACCGCGAACCGGTCAGCGGCTGTGGCGCGCGACCAGTTCCGCGCCGATCCGGGCCAGCTCGGTCCGCACCTCGGCCGGCTCGAGCACCTCGACCGCCCCGCCGAGCCCGGCCAGCTGCTCGGCGACCGACCGCACGGTGTGCGCGGCCACCCGCAGCGCCACCCGGCCGTCGGCCTGGGCTCCCCCGACCGTGCAGTGCCGTCCGAACAGGGACTGCAGCACGGGCACCAGTGCGGCCGGGACGAGCACGGCCGCCACGACCGCCGAGCGGCGTCCCTCCAGCTCGGTGACGACCTCGTCCCAGACCGCGTCGAGCTCCAGGTCCTCTGGTCGCTGCGCGGGCTCGTCGGTCACCTCCGCGGAGACCACCCGGTCGGCCCGGAACGTGCGGCGACCCCGCGACGTGCCGGCGAGCAGATACCAGACGCCGTCCTTGTCGACGAGCCCCCACGGGTCGACCAGCCGCACGGTCGCCGCCCCCTCCCGGTCGGGGTACGCCAGCCGGACCCGACGGCGGCGGACGACGGCCTGCTGCAGCAGCCCCACCACCGGCGGCCGGGGGCGGCCGGTGCCGCCCCACCGAGCGTCGTCGACGACGACGGCCTCGGCCGCCGCCCGGGCGCCCTCCCGGAACGGTCCGGGCAGGGCGCGCACCAGCTTGCGCAGTGCGGTCCGGGCTGCCGGACCACCCCGCGCCGCCGGCCCGAGCAGCAGGAACAGCGCCGCCGCCTCGGCCTCGGTCAGCCCGGTGAGGTCGGTGCGGGCACCGCCGACCAGCGACCAGCCACCGCCCCGGCCGGGCTGGGGGTAGACCGGGACACCCGCCGCGGAGAGCGCCTCCAGGTCGCGGCGGGCGGTGGCCACCGAGACCTCCAGCTCGGCGGCGAGCTGGGCGGCGGTCACCCGGCCGCGGGCCTGCAGCACCAGCAGCCCCGCCACCAACCGGTCCGCGCGCATGCCGGCGAGGATGCCGCGCAAAGTGCTCAGGAGGTGAGCACTTCGGCGCGGATCGTGGTCTTCGTACCCATCACCGGCGGCGCCCGCCGCCCGACGAGAGGACCCCGCGATGCTGCGAGAGCTGGCCACCGTCTCCTTCTACGCCGACGACCTGGCCGCGGCCGAGCGCTGGTACACCGAGCTGCTGGGCATCGAGCCCTACTACCGGGTGGCCGGCGGCTACCTGGAGTACCGGGTCGGGGAGAGCGAGGACGAGCTCGGCCTGATCGACGCCCGGTACCGGCCCGGCGGCCTCACCCCGGCCCCGGCCGGCGCCGTCGTCTTCTGGGACGTCGACGACCTGCCGGCCGCCCTCGACCGGCTGGTGGAGCTGGGCGCGAGGGTGCACGAGCCCGTGCGGGAGCACGGGGACGGCGAGGGGTTCGCCACCGCATCCGTCGTCGACCCCTTCGGCAACGTGCTCGGCATCATGGCGAACCCGCACCACCGGGAGCTGCGGGCCCGCCGGACAGCCGCGGCGACCGGCTGAACCGCCGGTCGCCGGTGCTCAGCCGAACAGCTCGCTGATCAACGACTTCTTCTTCCGCGGCTTGCCGTACGAGCCGTGCGAGGAGCCGTACCCGGAGCTGTTGCTGCGCACCTGGCCGAGCACCTCGCTGACGACGGCGCCCAGCGACCCCGCCGACTGGCCCTGTGGGTGGGAGAACGGCTGCTGTGACGACGTCGGACGGGGCGGCTCGGCGGCCGGGGCGGGGCGGGCGTGCCAGTCGTCCTCCGCGTCGACCAGGCGCTCCAGCTCACCGCGGTCGAGGAAGATCCCGCGGCAGTCGGTGCACTGGTCGACGTGGACGCCGTTGCGCTCGTAGGTGCGCATCGTCCCTTGACACTTCGGGCAGACCAGGTCCATGGCCGGGCAACGGCGCCCGCCGCCCGGGGGTTCCCGACCCGTTCAGCGCTTGCTGCGCCGCTCGGCCGGACGGGGCCGCGCCGCCTCGTCGCAGCGTTCCCGCGACCGGGTCTCGGAGAGGTAGTGCTGCACCGTCCCGAAACTGGGCCGGGAGCCCCGGGCCGCGACGTCGTGGCGGGCCTCCCACTCGGCGATCACCTTCTCCGCCGGGGTCATGGTGAGCGGGTCGGGGTGCGGCCGACGGGCACGGCCGGCCGAGCTGTCCATGGCTGCGTCGCTCATGGCTGGTCCCTCCAGGAGGATGCGTGCCCCTCCATGGTCACCCCGCGAGGCGGGCTTGAGAAGCCCCGTGCGCGCGCCGTCCCGGGCGTGCCAGGGTGACCGTCGTGAGCATCGAGCGCACCGTCCGGCTGTCCTTCACCACCGGGGCCCGGGAGGCGGGCACCCACACCAACCTCTCCGCCGTCCGCAGTGACGGCCCGGTCCTCTGGGTGGCCGGTGACGAGACGGCGACGATCGAACGGCTGGTCGCCGACGACCCGCACGCGCCGGGGAGCTACGCCGACCAGACCAGCTGCCGGCTCGCCGACCTGGTCGACCTGCCGGGCGAGGACGGCGACGAGGAGGCCGACATCGAGGGGATCGCCCGGGCCGGCGACTTCCTCTGGGCCGTCGGGTCGCACAGCCTGCGGCGCAAGCGGATCAAGACCAAGCACGACGGGGAGAAGGCGCTCCGTCGGCTCGCCCGGGTGACCGGGCAGGCCAACCGTCAGGTCCTGGTGCGAATCCCGGTCACCGACGTCGACGGCCTGCCCACGCCGGTGCGGGAGACGACCGTGGCGGGCGCGACCCAGCGGGCCGCCGTCTTCGGTGCCTCCGGCCCGGACCTGCGCGACCTGCTCGCCGACGACGAGCACCTGGCTCCCTTCCTGGCCATCCCGGGCAAGGACAACGGCCTGGACGTCGAGGGCATCGCGGTGGCCGGCGAGCGGGTGTACCTGGGCCTGCGCGGCCCGGTGCTGCGCGGCTGGGCGATGGTGCTCGAGCTCCGCCCCGCCGTCGACCCGGACGACCCCGGCCGGCTCGTGCTCGAGCCGTTCGCGGACGGGCGCCGCTACCGCAAGCACGTGCTCGACCTCGCCGGGCTCGGGGTCCGCGACCTCTGTCCGCACGGTGCGGACCTGCTCGTGCTCGCCGGCCCGACGATGGACCTGGACGGGCCGGTGCACGTGTTCCGCTGGCACGGTGCGGTGACCGCGGACACCCCGCAGGTGGTGCGGGACGACCTGCTCACCCGCGAGCTCGACCTGCCCTTCGGCGTCGGGGTGGACCACGCCGAGGGCATCGGCCTGCTGGACGACGACCCGGCCGGCCCGCAGCTGCTGGTCGTCTACGACAGCCCTGCGCCCGAGCGGCTGCACGAGCACGGGGTGACCGCCGACGTCGTCCGGCTGCCACCGCCGGCCACCGCCGGCTGAGTCAGGCCCCCTGCCCGAGGGCGGCGATCGTGGCCCGCACCTCGGCCGCCGTGCTCGGCTCGACCGGCAGGTGCGGCAACAGCGCGGGGAGCTCCTCCGGCAGCAGGCCCTCGGCCAGCAGCACGTCCAGCAACCGGTCGGCGGCGGACACCGGGACGGGCAGCGGGAGCCCCGCGGTGCCGATCGCCGCCTCGGCGAGGAACAGCGCACCCGCCAGCTCGTCCGCCGCCAGCCCGACCTCCGGCACCTCGGCCGGCGCCGCCGCCCGGGTGACCGCCTCCGCCGCGCGCACCAGGGACAGCGGCAGGCCCTCCGCCTCCACCTCCACCAGCGGCACCGCGCCCAGCGCCGCCAGCACCAGGTGCTCGGCGTCGATCCGCAGCGGCGCCTCCCACTCCCCCACCCGAACCACCTCGACCAGGTCGCCGCCGTCCTCCCCGAGCTCGTCCAGCAGCTCGGCCCAGTCGGCGGGACGGGTCGCCCGGGCGCGCTCGACCGCGGCGACGCAGGTGGCGAGCACGAACGGCTCGACGACCTCCCGGTCGAAGTGCTCGGCGTAGAGCGTGCCGTCGGCGGTGACCGCGTTCAGTGCGTCCTGGAAGCTGCCGGGCCGGGCGTCGCCCAGCTCGAGGCGGCCGTCCTCCTCGCCGCTGAGCGGCTGTCCGGTCACCGCCCGGGCGCCGAGGGTCAGCCCGGTGGCGGTGACGCGGCCGCGGACGCGCAGGTGGTGGTCGTGGTCGGAGAGGCCGACCGACCAGGCGCAGGCCTCCGCGATCAGCGCGCCGGCGCGCTCACGGAGCACCTCGCGGCTGAGCAGGGCGATGAGGTCCGGGCCGAAGTCGCTGTCGAACACCCCTCCACCATGCCCTCCCGCCGCCGTTCCGGGTGGCCCGACGGCGTGGCGGACGACCAGCTGTCCGTTGAGCGAGCGGGCTGCGGGCCACCGGCCTAGCGTGCACCTACCCAGTCACGGCGGACTCGGAGGAGCCCATGCGCGTTCCCGACCTTCCCCTGCGCCGGAGGGCCGCGGTCACCGCCGCGCTCGCCGCCGCCCTGCTGGTCCCGGCCAGCGCGACAGCTGCTGCCCCGGCAGACCCGGGCGAGTCCGGCACCGGCCTCGGGGTGGCCGATGCGGCCGGCTCCGGGACCCTGCCGATCCGCGGTCTGGACCTGGATGCGCTGACCATCCCCGAGCTGCAGTCCCGGATGGACGACGGCGACCTGACCGCCGTCCAGCTCACCACGGCCTACCTGGCGCGGATCGCCGCCGTCAACGACGACCTCGGCGCGGTGCTCAGCATCAACCCCGACGCCCT